>NZ_PSWB01000009.1:0-123668 GCF_002931865.1 Rathayibacter sp. AY1C7
CCGCCCCGGCCCGCCCCGCCTCGCCCCGGCTCGGCGAGAAGCCAGGACTTGTCGCACTCGACGCCCACTGCGACAACTCCTGCGCACTCGCGAGCGGCCTCGGGACGCCGGACGCCCGTCGCTCCTACGCCGAGCACCCCGAGACTCCAGGAGTTGTCGCACTCGAGACCGACTGCGACAACTCCTGCGCACTCGCGGAACCGCGATCGGAGGAGTCCGGCGAGAAGCCAGGACTTGTCGCACTCGACGCCCACTGCGACAACTCCTGCGCACTCGCGAGCGGAGGCGGCGGCGGACGCGCCGAGACGACGGAGGCCGCCGCACTCGAGCTCGAGTGCGACGGCCTCCGGCCCGTCACGAGCGGGCGACCGCGGGTCAGGACTCCGTGTCGACGAGCGAGTCGAGGTGCGCGAGGTCCTCGGACGAGATCTCGAAGTCGACGTCGGCGTTCTCGACGATGCGCGAGGGCGTCGTCGACTTCGGCAGCGGCAGCACGTCCTTCTCGAGCAGGTAGCGGATGCAGAGCTGCGCCACCGACTTATCGTACTTCGCGGCGATCTCGCCGATGTCGGAGTTGTCGAGCAGGCCGCCCGTCGCGAGTGGCGAGTACCCCTCGACGAGGATGCCGTGCTCCTTGCAGTACGCGGTCGTCTCGTCCTGGGTGTTGCCGACGAACCAGCGGATCTGGTTGGCGTGCGGCACCACGTCGGTCGCCGCGATCAGCGACTCCAGATCGGCGACCTGGAAGTTCGAGACGCCGATGGCCCTCGAGCGACCGGCCTCGAGGATCTCCTCCATCGCCTTCCACGCCGCGATGTTGCCCTCGCGGTGGTCGGAGCCCATGTCCTGCCAGGGCCACGGGGCGTGGATGAGGTACAGGTCGACGTGGTCGAGCTCGAGCGCCGCCATGGTGGTCTCGAAGCTCGCCTTCGCGCCCTCGTAGTCCTTCACCTCGGCCGGGAGCTTGGTGGTGATGAACACCTCGTCGCGCGGGACGCCGCTGTCGCGCAGTGCCCGGGCGACGCTCGCCTCGTTGCCGTAGGCGCGGGCGGTGTCGATGTGGCGGTAGCCCGCCTCGAGCGCGGCGGTCGTCGCGTCGTAGGCCTCGGGGCCGTCGGGGATCTGCCAGGTGCCGAACCCGATCTTCGGGATGGCGACTCCGTTGGACAGCGTGAACGTGTCGGTCAGGGCGGGCATGACTCTCCTCTGCATCGGTCTTCTCCGCGGCCCGCCACCGGCGGCGCCGCTCCTTCCACGCTAGGCCGGGCCCCCGGCTCGCGCGGGCCCCTTGCGCTGTGCGCCTGCGGTGCTACGCGGCCGTCGCGCTCCGGGCCGACGACCCCGCAGAAGTCGCAGGACTCGCGCGCGAGTACCGCGACTTCCGCGGGGTCGCGAGCCGGCACCGCCGGCCCGCCCCCCGCGAGCGGCCGGCGCCTCCCCCCTGAGGCGCCGACCGCTCAGCCTCGCGCCACCGACCAGGGGGTCCGCAGCGCCCGCTCGGCGAGCAGCCGCCGCTCCCCCGTGATCGACACCTCCGCCGTCACCGCCGCGTCCGCCGCCGAGGCGCCGGCCGTCAGCCGCAGCGGCCCCGGGTCCACGGCGAGCCGGCCGTCCTCCCCCGTCACCGCGAGCCGGGCCGCGTCGACGTGGAAGTGCACCGTCATCGTCTCGCCCGCCGCGATCGGCACGCGCGCGAAGCCGATGAGCTGCGCGACCGGCCGCACCACCGCCGAGGTCGGGTAGCCC
This sequence comes from Rathayibacter sp. AY1C7, assembly GCF_002931865.1. NCBI lineage: Bacteria > Bacillati > Actinomycetota > Actinomycetes > Micrococcales > Microbacteriaceae > Rathayibacter > Rathayibacter sp. AY1C7. The sequence goes on from NZ_PSWB01000009.1 coordinate 1,747, forward strand.
GCGTAGAGCTGCACCACCTCGACCGTGTCGGCGCCGTCGTTCCGGAGCGATACCGCCACGTCGAGCGATCCGCCGACCGGCAGCTCCGCCGCCGTCGCCAGCTCCGTGTACGTCACCGCGCCGCGGGTCAGCCCGTAGCCGAACGGGTAGAGCGGAGTCGCGTCCAGCGCCGTGATCCCGGGGTTCGAGAGCCCGAGCGACGGCTGCAGGTACGTGGTCGACGCGGACGGGAGCCGCGGGATCTGCACGGGCAGCCGCCCGGTCGGAGCCACGCGGCCCGAGAGCACGCCGGCGACCGCAGCCGCCCCGTCCGCTCCCGGGAAGAACGCCTGCACGAGTCCGCGCGCCGCTCCGAACGCCCCGAGCGCGTAGGGCCGGCCCGAGAGGACGACCACCACGGTGGGCACGCCGGTCTCGAGCACGGCCGTCACCAGCGGCTCCTGCGCTCCGGGGAGGCGGAGGTCGGCCGCGTCGCAGCCCTCGCCCGAGGTGCCGTCGCCGAAGAGCCCGGCGATGTCGCCGACCACGACGACCGCCGCGTCGGAGGCGCGGACGAGGTCCACCGCCTCCTGCACGCCGTCGGTCGACGCGGAGGTGATCGAGCCGCCCGCCCCGAAGCGCACGCGCGACGCTCCGAACTCCTCCTGCAGCGCCGTCAGCACCGTCGGGATCGACAGCCCGAGGTCGTGGCCGGGGTGCTTGGAGAGCACGTGGTTGGGGAACGCGTAGCAGCCGACCAAGCTGCGGAACTGGTCCGCGGCCGGTCCCACGACGGCGAGCGAGCCGGAGGACAGCAGCCCCGCGACGTCCTCGTCGCGCAGCAGCACGACCGACTCCTCCGCGATCCGCGACGAGATCGCGCGGTTGCGGGCGCTGTCGAGGTCGACCTCCTCGGCCCCCTCGGGCACCAGCGGGCCGCCGTCGAGCAGGCCCGCCTCGAACTTGTGGCGCAGGTGCCTGGCCACGGAGCGGTCGAGGTCGGCCTCGTCGACGACGCCCTCGCGGATCAGGCGCGGCAGCTCGCCGTACGCCGCCGTCTGCGGCAGCTCGACGTCGACCCCCGCGTGCAGCGCCAGGCGCCCCGCGTCGGCCGCATCGACCGCCACGTGGTGCATGGCCTGGAGGAACGGCACCGCCCAGTAGTCGGCGACGACCGTGCCCTCGAAGCCCCAGCGATCGCGGAGCAGCGTCGTCAGCAGGTGCCGGCTGGCGCTGCTGGGCACGCCGTCGATGTCGGTGTACGAGGTCATCACGCTGCGGGCGCCGCCGTGCCGCAGGGCGGCCTCGAACGGTGGCAGCACCGTGTCGGCGAGCTCGCGCGGCCCCATGCTGACGGGTCCGTGGTTGCGGGCGCCGCGGGAGGCGGCGTACCCCGCGAAGTGCTTCAGCGTCGCGACGACGCCGGTCCCCTCCAGCCCCGCCACGTAGGCGGCACCGAGCTGCGAGACCAGGTACGGGTCCTCGCCGAGGGTCTCCTCGACGCGGCCCCAGCGGTAGTCCTTCACGACGTCGACGACCGGGGCGAGGCCCTGGTGGATGCCGAGGGCGCGCATGTCCGAGCCGATCGCCTCCGCCATCTCGCCAACGAGCTCCTCGTGGAAGGTGGCCGCCCAGGCGAGCGGAGTGGGGAACGCGGTCGCGCCGTACGCGGCCAGGCCGGTGAGGCACTCCTCGTGCGCGATGGCCGGGATGCCGAGGCGGCTGCCGGCGACCACGCGCTCCTGCAGCTCGCGGAGCCGGCGGACGCCCTCCGGGACGGTGACCGGCTCGGTGCCGAACACGCGGGTCAGCTGGCCGAGGCCGCCGGTGAAGAGGTCGTCGCCCGCGGCGGGCCCGTCGTCGAGCTTCGGGGCGAAGTCGTCGGCGGAGTCGGTGAGCCAGACGGAGCCGAGCTGCGCCGCCTTCTCCTCGAGGGTGAGTTCCTGGGTCAGGAGGCGGGCGCGCTCGGCCGGAGGCAGAGCGCGGTCCCGCCAGTCCCGCCCGGGAGGACGCGCGGCGTCCGTCCCGGGCAGTGCTGGGGAAGCGTCGTGCATCAGCCCTTGAACGCCCCGTCCATGATCCCGGACACCATCCGGCGGCCGACGAAGAAGAACGCGATCAGCAGCGGGAGGGTGGCCATGAACGATCCGCCCATCGCCAGGGCGACGTCGATCGAGCGGTTGGCCTGCAGCTGCTTCAGCGCGATCTGCACCGTGAACAGCTCCGGCGACTTGAGGACGATGAACGGCCACATGAAGTCGTTCCAGACCGCGGTGAAGGTGATCAGCCCGAGGACGAACGCCGCGGGGCGGACCACCGGGAAGGCGATGCGCCAGAACAGCTGCCACGAGTTGGCGCCGTCGATGCGGGCCGCCTGGATCAGCTCGTCGCTGACCGTCGTGGACATGTGCTGCCGCATCCAGAAGATGCCGAAGGCGCTGGCCAGGCCCGGCACGATGATCGCCTGGAGGGTGTCGACCCAGTCGAGCGCCGAGACGATCAGGTACTGCGGGATGATGCTCAGCTGCGCCGGCACCGTCATCGTCAGCAGCACGATCAGGAACAGCACGTTGCGGCCCGGGAACTGCAGCTTCGCGAAGGCGAAGCCGGCCATCGCGCAGAGGATCGAAGAGATGACGGCGATGCTCAGCGACACGATGAGGCTGTTCAGCATCGAGGCGATGAACGGGACGGTGTCGAACACCTTCTCGGCGATCGCCATGAAGTTCGTGCCCGGGTACAGGCGCGGCGGGATCGACGTGACGGCGGTCGCTCCGACCGACGCGACGACGAACATGTAGTAGAGCGGGAAGATCGAGACGAGCACCGCGATCACGAGGAAGACGTAGGTCGGCCAGCCGACTCCGCCGCCCTTCCCGCGCCGCTTCGGCAGCTGTGCCTTCTGGACCGTGGGGGCCAGCGTCTGCGGGACGGCCTGGTCGATCACATCCGACATCAGACGGCCTCCTTCCGGGTGCGGGTGGAGAGGTAGAAGTTGAGGAGGGAGACGAGGACCACGATCACGAACAGCACGACGCCGATGGCGGATCCGTAGCCGAACTTGAACTGGCCGAAGCCCTGCTCGTAGAGGAAGAGCGCCAGCGTCTGGCACTGCCGGCCTGCGCCGCAGGTGAGGCCCGATTCGGGAGCCACCAGGAGCGCCTCCGTGAAGATCTGCAGACCGCCGATGGTCGACATGATCACGGTGAAGACGATGATCGGGCGCAGCGCCGGGATCGTCAGGTGGCGGAACTGCTGCCAGCTGGACGCGCCGTCGACGGAGGCCGCCTCGAACATCTCGCGGGGCAGCGACTGCAGGCCCGCCAGGTAGAGGAGCGTGTTGTAGCCGAACCAGCGCCAGAAGACCATCGTCGAGATGACGATCCAGGAGCCGTAGTTCGTGGCGAGGAAGTTGATCGACGGCAGTCCGAAGATGCCGAGGAACCAGTTGATCAGGCCGAAGTTCTTGTCGAAGATCTGCGCGAACACGATCGCGGTCGCCGCGACGGAGGTGATGTACGGCACCAGCAGCGCCATGCGGAAGAAGTTCGCCCAGCGGAGGCGGGCGTGGTTCAGCAGGTGCGCGAGGAAGAGGGCGAACAGCAGCTGGGGCACCGTCGAGATGATGAAGATGCCGAAGGTGTTGACCAGCGCGTTCCAGAACCGGGAGTCGGCGAAGAGCTGCTGGAAGTTCGCGATGCCGACGAAGGTCTGCTCGCCGATCGGGTTCCAGTCGAAGAGCGAGACGTAGAACGTGAACAGGAGCGGGAAGAGCCCGAAGACGATGAAGATGATGAAGAAGGGCGCGACGTACGCGTAGGGGGCGATCCGCTCCGAGAGGGAGTTGCGGATCCGCGCGGCCTTCTGGACCGGCGCGCTGGGCTGCTTGCGCTGCTTGCGGGGTGGTGCTGCTGTCACCGTTGACACGGGAGTACCTCCGTCGAGAAAGGGGGAGGGGCCCGGCGCGCGAGGCGCCGGGCCGCTCGGGTGGGTGGGGCGATCAGCCGCCGATGGCCTGCTTGGCCGTGTCGAGTGCGGTCGACCACGCCTTGTCGGAGGTCACGTTGCCGGCCTCCAGCTCGACGAGGGTGTTGAGGAGCGCCCCGTTGATCGGGGTGGTGTCCGGTCCGTTGTAGAAGGACGGGAACTGCTCGACGGAGGTGGCCATGACCTCGCCGATCTTCGAGTCGCCGAAGAACGGGTCGGTGTACGACTGGACCTCTTCGCTGGCGACCGCCTCGGTGGCGGCGGGCAGCGTGCCCGAGGCCTTGAAGTGGTCGGTCTGGCCCTCGGCCGACATCATCGTCTTGATGTACTGCCAGGCGGCCTCGGGGTGCTCGGCGCGGGCGGGGATGGCGATGACGCTGCCGCCCCAGTTGCCGCCGATGCCGGGGACGCTGGTGACGCGCCAGTTGCCGGCGGTGTCGGGGGCGTCGGTCTTGATGCCGGCGAGGATCCACGAGGGGGCGATCGTCACGGCGAAGGCGCCGTTCGCGCGGCCCGGAGCCCAGCCCGAGGACCAGGCGGCGATGCCGGCGCTGATGCCGGCGTCCTTGGTGTCCACGGCGACCTGGAACGCGTCCTTCACCTGCGGGTTGGTGTCGTAGACCAGCTCGCCGTCGGGCGAGTAGTACTTCTCCGAGACCTGGTTGACGGTCGAGAAGAAGACGCTGGTCTCGATGTTGTCGACGAACGGCTTGCCGGTCGCCTCGGTGTACTTCTTGCCGGTCTCGATGAAGGACGGCCAGTCCTTCCAGAGCTCGGCGACCTGGTCGGGCTCGGTCGGCAGGCCGGCCTGCTCGAAGAGGTCGGCGCGGTAGGCGAAGCCCAGTCCGCCGACGTCGGTCGGGACGCCCACGACGGAGCCGTCGTCGGCGGTCGCGGCGGAGGCGGCCCACGGGAGGTAGGTCGAGGCGACGTCGTCGCCGCCGAGGGTGCGCAGGTCGAGGAAGTTCGAGCTGTTGGCGACGAACTGGGGCAGGTCGTCGTTCTGGATCATGACCAGGTCGGGCACCTTGCCGCCGGCGAGGGCCGCGGTGAGGGCGGTGGCGGTCTCGGTCGTGCTGCCGACCTCGGAGAGCTTGATCTTCGCGTCGGGCATCTTCGCGAGGTACTCGTCGACGCTGTCCTTGGCGTTGATGCCGGTGAAGGACCAGAAGGTGGCTTCGGCGTTCGGGTCGTCCGAGGCGCCTCCTCCCCCTCCGGACGAGCACCCGGTCAGGGTGAGCGCGACTACTGCTGCTGCGGCGGCTACGGCCGTCAGGCTTCTTTTCACGACAATTCCTCTTCGTTGGGGATTCGCAGGGTTTCGGTGAGGGCGGGCCTCAGAGAACGATCTCTTGGCGGCCAACCTAACCCGCCCGCGAGCACGATGCAAGCGAGAACCGGTCTCCGCGAGATAACGATCTCCGCCTAGTATCAAAGGGAAGTTTCGCAAATCGAGCAGTTCCGGACGGCCGCCCGCCGCCCCGTGCGAGTCTTCACCTCGACGCTCTCCCCACCGTGCTCCGCGGGGAGGCGCGGAAGCCGGAACCTCCCCTCGCAGAAGGAAGCAGCATGACTCGACCCACGCTGGTGGACGTCGCCCAGGCCGCGGGCGTCTCGCGCGCCACCGCCGCCCGGGTGCTCGCAGGCGGCACCAATGTCGACGTCCGGATGACCGCCGCGGTCGAGCGCGCCGCGAAGTCCCTCGGCTACGAGGCGAACAGCGCCGCCCGGATGCTCCGCGGCGGGCGGGCCGGGGCCATCGCCCTGATCGTCGCCTTCAACGAGCTCGACAGCCTCACCGGGACGTTCTTCACCTCGGTGCTGAAGGGCGCCGCGAAGGGCCTCTACGCCGGCGAGGTGCAGCCCGTGCTGCTGCCCGCCGACCACGACGACAGCGACCGCATCCCCCGCTTCCTCCGCTCGCGGGCCGTCGACGGCGCGATCGTGATCCTCCAGCACGAGATCACCCACCTCGCCCAGGCGCTGGCCGACTCCCCCGTGCCGATCGCCTGGGTCGGCCGCCCGCGCGTCGCCCTGCCCGAGGACGCGATCGTCATCGACTCCGACAACTACGGAGGCGGCCGCCTCGCCGCCCGCGCGCTCGCCGACTCCGGCCGCCGGCGCCTGGGCATCATCGCCGGCCCGCACGACATGGAGCCCGCCCGCGACCGCATCCGCGGCTGGCGCGACGAGCTGACCGAGCTCGGCCTCGACTCCAGCCCGATCGTGCACGGCGCCTTCACCCTCGAGAGCGGTTCCGCCGCGATGGCGCGCCTCCTGCAGCGCCACCCCGACCTCGACGGCGTCTTCGCCTCGTCGGACCTGATGGCCAACGGCGCCATCCGCGTCCTGCAGGCGTCCGGCCGCCGCGTCCCCGCCGACGTCTCCGTGATCGGCTTCGACGACGTCGTCATCGCGACCACCTCGGATCCGACCCTCACGACCATCCGCCAGCCCCTGGAGGACATGGGCCGCGTCGCCGCCGAGACCGTCGTCGCCGTCGTCCAGGGCCGCCCCGTCGACCGGCAGCCGATCCTCGCGACGACCCTCGTGCAGCGCGAGTCCGCATGACCCCGCCTCCCCCGCACCGCCTGATCGTCAGCACCGACGCCGCGAACGAGGCCGACGACCAGTTCGCGATCGTCCAGGCGCTGCTGACCGAGACCCTCGACGTCCGCGGCCTGGTCGCCGCGCACTTCGGCCGGCCGGGGAGCATGCCGGAGTCGCGCGCCGAGATCGACCGCATCGTGGAGTTGGCGGGATCGACGGTGACCGTCGTCGACGGCGCCGAGTCGGCCCTGCCCGCGACGGCATCCGACGGCGCCCGCCTGATCGTCGCGGAGGCCCTGCGCGACGCGGGCCGGCTGTGGATCGCCGTGCTCGGGCCGCTGACCGACGTCGCCGCAGCTCTCCTGCTCGAGCCGTCGATCGCCTCCCGCGACGTCGTGGTCGTCTGGGTCGGCGGCCCGCCCTACGACGAGATCCCCGCCTACAGCCCCGAGTTCAACCTGATCAACGACGTCGGCGCCGCGAATCTGGTGCTCGAGTCGGGCATCGCCCTCTGGCAGATCCCGATGCCCGTGTACTCCGGAGTCGGAGTCGGACACGCCGAGCTGCGGACCCGGCTGCGCGGCACGAGCCCGCTCGGGGACTACCTGGTGGACCAGCTGATCGCGTTCAACGACACCATCCCGTACGGGCCGCTCGACTTCCGGTCGCTGGGTGACAGCCCGGCGATCGGCGCCGTGATGAACCCCGCCGGCGGACGCTGGCGGAAGCGCCGCGCACCGCGGTTCTCCGCGGACGGCGAGCTCCTGCCCGACTCCGGGCCGTACACGATCCGGGTCCGCGAGGCGTTCGACACCCGCTGGCTGATCGAGGACCTGTTCGCGAAGCTCGTGGAGTTCGGGGAGCGGTCGGGCGGCGAGCGCTGATGGTCCCTCGTGGCGAGGCATCCGATGCGTGCGCTCGCTGAACAAACGAAGGCCTTCTGCGATGCGAGCGGACACCGCGGGTTGCTCGCACGATCCCGAGATCAGGTGTAAAGACGCAGCTCGGCTTCGAGAAGCGACTCAGCCCTGAGTTCCTTTATGAGTTCTTGAAGAGCTTCCACCGCGACGGTCTCGGCGCTCTCCGAGTCGGTCGCCTTGTGCGCAGCTCTCAGTACCGCTTGATGTCTATCGTAGATCGGATCCTCTGCATAAACAGCCTCGAGCACATCCGCGAAATCGACGAAATACCGGTAGAGAGTGCCGATGCCGACGCTGGCGCGAGCCGCCACCTTGGCGGTTGTCGCCCGATCTCTACCCACCTCGATGACGACTTCGCGTGCCGCCGCGACGATCGCGGCTCGCGTTCGATGAGCTCGATCTTGGAGTGGTTTCACTGGTGTGCTGCGATTTTTCGCTCCTGTCATACCTTTCATCCTCTCACCACAAGCCTGGAACGTGACACATACTCATATGGTCGATCGGAGTGTGCTGCCAACGAGAGTCGCATTGCGGGCGGCCCCCGAAGTGATCTCACCAGCGCGCTGGCCGCCACCCTTCCGGCCACGCCAACCGAGGGCGCTGAAGCAAGCGAAAGCGGAGGAGAGAAAGAAGTAGAGCCGAATTCACGAAGATCCGAGTAAGACTCCTCGCTCACGAACGCGCCACTTATCCCGCCACTTGAAGCTCCGCTCTTGACCGTTCCTGACTTCGCTGCAAGCCTTCTTCAAACGCGGAGATCAATCCGCATCTGAAAAAACGCTACAGATGAAAGGCCGTTCGATATGCCATTGAGGGAATTCAGAAGTGCCAATGAGAGTAGAGACAAGAAGCTAAAGGTGGATCGCATGAAGCGTTTCCGTTCCTTCGCTGCAAGCCTGCTTATTGCGGGCATCGCAGCCACCGGAATCGGACTGGTCTCTACGGGACCGGTGATGGCAGCACAACCGCCCGCCGGCTACCCCAGTACCGACACCTTCGCGACGGTGTCGAGCAGTACGCATGGGAGTTTCCCGATCCGGCGCGGCTTCTACGATGCAGACATCGAGCGCGGGTGGGGCCTCGACAAGGTTTTCCACAAGCACAACATCTGGAGCACCAACGCAATGAAGAAGGTGATGGCTTCCACGAACAGCACGCTGCAGGGGAACGGCAATTACAATCTCAAGGCCTACGCGGGCAACTACGACTGCGTCGACGGCAGGTGCGTGCTCCGCGAGCAGGTCGAGTTGCTGGGCATCTACAATCCCCGGTCGTACGACCTGTACTACGGATGGCCCGTCGGCGGAAAGATGGGCATGCAGACCCTCTACTGCAAGCAGGGCGGCGAAGCTCGCTGCGCCGACTGGGTGACGTACTCGATTGACTACCCAGGTGTCGACAACCCGTTTAGCCGGTCGAGCACGCCTGCGGAGGAAGGGCTCACGGCGGACCAACAAGCGAAGCAGGCCGAGATCCTCGCGTCGCCGGAGATCGAGGAGCTGAAGGCAGAGATCGCAAGCGACGTGACCGAGGTCGCGTTCGACTACGCGCCCCTGCCGGAGATCATGTTCACGGAGTAAGTTCGGTCAGTAGCAGAGGAGAAGAAATCTACTCTTCTCCTCTGCTACTGTCGATTAAAAGGAGTTGGGCAATGACACAGGCGGAACATACAGCCGACGCCTTCCTGCGAGGAGTGCGTGTTTTCCTAAAGCAAGATCGTGCTGGTGATATCGAACTTATTCACTGCTGGGCACAGGAACCTAATGACGCCTTCATCCTCTATAGATATCGAAGAGGACCCTCCAACGTTCTCGGGTGGCATGAACAGCTTCTCACGTCCGAAGGAGTGGAAGCCGCACTACTTCATGGTATGAATACAGCCCAAGAGCTTTCGGAACCCGTTGGAACCGCGTCTATCAAGGCTGATGAGAATGGCATCAAATGGGTCGGGCAAGCAGTTCATACCAGCCAGCCGAAACTTACCTTCGAGGCAGTGACTTTATTGCGTTCCGCTATGGAACGCTAGAAGAGGTAACGCGGGGCTTCGCAGGCCCGGCGGCGTGGCCCTGTGGCCGGGAAGGGTGGCCGACGGGCATGGGGGCTGGGCGTTTACATACCCGCGAGCCCCTGTGGTACCTCCTAGTTGGGTGTGACGGCGGAGGGAGCGAGCCTTTGCTCGAGCGGTGCGTGTGAGCGCATCGCGTCACTCAGCTCCGAGCACCGTGCTGTCAAGGGGTCGGTTCAGGGTCCTGCGCATGGTGTCCGACCTGATCGGCACCTACGACCGGGAGACGACCTCCGCGAGCATGAACAAGGGTGTGCGCTCGACCACGAGCGCGTTGAAGCGCGAACTGATCCTCGACGTCGCGGAGCTGGCGAACCTCCCCACACCGAGGAAGGGCCGCAAGATCGGGCGCGCGGTGATGATGTCCTCCGGTAACCGTGCCGCGATTCTGCGCACCGTCCCCTGGTTCGACGGACCCAAGGCGCTGGTGGAGTCGATCAACGCCTCCATCGCGAACCACAAAGCGGGCAAGCCCGCACCGACGACGCCGCCCCTCGTCACTACCGCCGTTATCGAGGAAGCATGACCGCATACGACTTCGACCCGTTCGGCGGCGAGGACTCCGCACCCACCGCAGAGCACGCTCCGGCGCCAGGCGAGGAGGCAGTAACGACGCACTACGGGTCCGCGGATGAGTTCGTGCGCAAGCAGCTCATCAGCACCTACCGCCGCCGGGTGATTGCGTATGGCTCCGGGGGCGGCATGCGCTGGAAAGCGGCCTGGTGGGAAAGCAAGGAGGCGGTGCAGCGCATCGAGGCCCTGTGGCGAGCGTGGGAGGCCGCACGACGAGACGAGACGGACGGGCCCAGCACCTGGTGGGTCAACCACTGCGACCCGCACATGAACGTGCTCCTCTCGATGGACGGGCCATTCGCGGACTCCCGACGAGAACGACGTCGGAGATCCGCTGCCCTACACGCCGCCGCCGGTCGGCATGTTCGAGGACGACAACCAACCCCCGCTCTACACCGAAGTGGTGGCGGCGCGGGAGGCGACGGCCTGAGCCCAAGGCAACAGCGAAGGGGAGCATCCGACTGGATGCTCCCCTTCTTTGCATGGCGTGCCTCAGCGTGCGAGACCGCCGCGGCCCACTCCACGGAACCAGCCCAGGGCACTCAATCCACAGTTGGGCAAACCTCCGATAATCTACCTTATGTCAGTTAACTCCTCGCTCGCAGTCCTACGAGGAGTCGGCGAGCTGACCGCGGGGAGACAAATTTCGCGGACGATGCGAGCATGCAGGGTTGACAGGGTATGCTTCCTGTATTATCTTTGGCTTACGCTGAAGCGCTGACGAAACTTCAAAATTCAAGAGAGAACATCAAAGCTACTCATAGGGAGGCGGATCTGATGCCAAACGGCTATCAGAAAATTTCCGTAAATCTCTCGGATCAGGTCCTCGAACAATTGCGCGCGATGGCCGCCGAAGAAGCAGTAACGGTCACTGAAATCCTTCGCCGATCGATTGGAACCCAAAAGTTCATCGAGGATTCTCAGAGAGAGGGTAAACGAATCTATCTCGTTGACCCAAAGACAAACGACTCAGAGCGAGTCGTTTTCAGATAAAATGGAGCAGAATAATGCGAGATAGTAGCGACTCACGCGACCCCGATCTGATTAGAGGCCAGGCAGCCACGGATCGAGGGTTTATTGGTGCGGATCATATTGTTGTGGCGTCATTGCCAATGGTGATAAAACAACACACTGTGATCAAGGTGATCATACAAAAGGAGAGCAAAGATGAAAACCTGACCGATGAAAGTTCTACCATCCAGGCGGCGCAGGCCGCTGAGGTGCCTAAAGACTTGCCACTCGAACCCTTTGTGCCTCGGCTGGAGCAATCGACCTGGCATCCCCCGAAGTCGTCGTGGGAACCCAAGGAAATTGTCCAGTTAGTTCTAGTCCTGGGCGTTCTTGGTCTTGTACTCACAAGCATTATCGTACAGAGTTCTGCTATTGAGTCCTTGCTTGTAATCATCGGCGCTATTGCCGGTTATTATTTCAGAGCAACAACTAAGCGTCGGGATAACTAGGCGCAAAGGGCGGCCTTCGGGCCGCCCTTTTTTTGTTCAACCTGCTGCCGACTATTCATAAATCGCTGCTACCTCTATTTGCACCTCGATGCAACGAATAATTTCGGATAAAATGGTGGGCGCAGAAGCATCGGTCTCGGGCGCGCGAGGAGCAATCCGGCCTGGCACGGATTGTAATAGGCTGCTGTTACTTTGACTGCCTCTCGACGGGAACCGCCGCCGGTCTTGGCGCGCTGCCGAGTATCGCCGCGTGGCGCATGACTTGCCACAAGCGCAACTAAGTTACCAACTTCACAACAACGGTAAGGACGGCACCAAAGCCCGGTTTAGAAGTCTGTCGGAGAGAATGGCAAACCCATTATTTCATCTTTTCTGCTTCCGAGTCTACGATTCAATGCGATTCCCTTTCGAACAAGAATCGAGAGCTCAGGATCGGGGAACAATATCGACAGCATTGTATACAAGCTTACAATTCTTCTTAGCTCTTTGCGCGCGAAGTGGAAGGAGCTATAGTCCGAATTTGCCTCAATCTCCCATGCAGAGCGGAGGATGGCTCTAATCCTTTCCATTGCCTGGGCAGGCGCCGCAATGTCTACCGACTGTTGCGCTTGACGTGTCGCCACTTCGACATTATCCGCCATGCCGAACCAGGCGTCGGCGGAAGTCCCCTTAGAATCAATTACCTCGCCTAGATGGTGACAGGTGAGCCACACTCCAAACCAGTCGTCCCAAAGTCGCTCTTTTGCTGAGCAAATAATTAGAACATCGCGCGCGGTTATCAAAACTCGTCGACTGAAAGTCAGTGTCCGTAGTTCAGCACGTCCGAGTTGGTGGGCGACGGGGCTTGTCGAAAGCTCTTCAAAATTAACATGCTTAAGCATCATTACACTACCGTCAATAAGGCGCTCAATCTGAGAATTAGTTAGCAAATGCGCACTCAAACGTTGTTCTAGTTCTAGTATCCATGTATGAGGAACGGGCGCGTCAACTTTATCTGACAGTACGACGCGAAGCTCCGAAATCAAAGTTTGAGCGTCAAAAACGGGCAACTGGGCCATATTTGTCCTTTTCATCACCTAGCGCGTTATTTAACGGAATGCTACGAACCGAGACGGCTTCAACGGCAGAATCGTTCGTACCGCTCAGATGCCACAACATGAATCCGTAGGTTACACGTCGAATCTTGCGCCGCGAGCGGTGGAACTCTTCGAAATTCTTAGAAGGATCCGCGGATATCTGGACAGATATTGCGCGCTCAAACCTGCACATTGCTTCGTCAGCCGTAGTGACTTTCACTGATTCCGAGTACCCAATGGAACACAAGATTGAAACGTTCTTCATTAGACGGTCCTCACCATCTAAAAAACGGCCTAGTTCACGAGTTAATTCGGAAAGCGACCGTATCAACTCCGATTGATTTCCCGATTTTTCACCTACGAGCTTTAGCCCATCTCGCACTACCGTTAATACTCGTCGAGCATCTCTAACAGTCGCGGTGTCTCGGGTTTTTAGAGCCTCGTCAATCATTGTAGGAAGCTCGAGCAGAGGCGCCTCTGAAAGCAAGTTCGTGATGAGCATTTGTATTTCATATAGCGGAACAGTTGAGGCATGCAACACGCTCGATGCCTGCGTTTGCCATGCAGTAACGCTGACAGATGGACCAGTCCGATTCTGATTCAAGTGGTTAAGAATTCGCGCAACAGCAGACCTGTTTCGCCATTCGGGTATGGCTGTCAATGTCAGCTCCCTCTTGCTTGGGAAGAACGCACGTTACACGCAGACCGGGTTCCCTGGCAATAGTCGGGGAGCTCAAACGGAGGCGACTTGAACCGTCTTTAACCAGTGCGAACGTGGAGGTGATCACCTTCGTCTTTGAACTGCGCCGCGTTCGCGGGCTCGGCTCCTGGCTGCATGAGTCAGCACCTATGCGCTCGCTGCAACGTGACGCTGACGATCGTCCACGCTCAGCCGTGATCAGTGGCGGATCGCGGAAGCGCGCCAGCCTTCGTCCTTGACCCAGTGGAACCCGATCCAGCAGGTCTGCTGTTCCGACGCATCGGCGGCCGCGTCCAGGGCGACCCGGAACGTGCCGGCTGTCGCGCCGTCGATGATCGTGACCTCGGCATCGCGGTTCGCGAGCGCCCCGCAGGCATCGCGCAAGCCAGCACTGTCCGACTCGGTGTTCGCGGGAAGAAGCTTCGCGATCGCCGGATCATCGTTCAACACCGGCACGAGCTCGTACACCAGCTCCTGGCCACTCCCCGCCGGCGGCACCGCCCCCGGAGCCGAGTCACCTAACGACCCGACCGCAAATAGGAAGACCGCGACGACGCCGGCCAGTACCGACGTCAGCAGAACGAGCAGGACCACGGTGACGCCACGATGGTGTCGCGGCGATGAAGGAAGATCCTCCGCCTCGTCGTACGCCCCCACCGCTCCCCCTCCGCCGACAGATCCTCCCGACCCGACTCACCACAGATACCAGACCCGAACAAAGGCCACCGCTTGCGCTACCTTCGCGCTCCTAAATGACCGTCGATCATTAAATCGCTTAGCGATCGGTGTGTATGATTTCGCACGGATCGACCGTGAACCTGGACCGCCGATCCCTGGCTTGAGACGCGAGAGCGCACCGGCATGTGCGCCAACCCGAACGGCGCACCCTCAGCCGCACCACAGTGCAGAAACGACCTCGCCGTCGCTCGTACTCGCCGCCACGAACGATGATCGGCCTGTTCGATCACGCGCCCGCTAAGAGCGGGGCGGCACCAGAACCAGCCGACTTGTGTGAAATTGACCGCATCGCGCGGCTCGCTTCCTAGTTACTCAATGGCGCTGGTAAGGAGGAGATCCGCAGGAAATATCGGGCATTTATCTATCACCGCAGCGACGGCGCTGTGTTGCTTTAGCCATGAAGCCAAGTCCTCGTCGATGAATGCGGCGAGTTCGATGACCGCGGCATGAGCATCCACGAGCGGTATCCTGAGAGGAGCATTATCGTCGCCAACCACCCCAGCAATCGGGACACCCCATACGATATGTTCATGGTGAGCGATGCGGTTGCGCAGGGCCTGGACACGCCTCGCGACACCCTCGACACGTTGGCGGTCAAGATCGCCGACGTTAGGGAAAGCGCGGCGCACCGCTTTCTTCCAAATAATCGTGTCGTAGATGCGCCTTTCACGCCGACCATTAGTCTCATTGTACTGACCGCGCCCGAGCAGATTCACCCAGAAGCCGAACATCATGGATGCGACAAGCTTCCCGTGAACGACTTGAGGGTCGTCTGGCAGCTTCGACAATCGTGTCCTCGTAGTCGCTTCCATGACCGATTCGACTGCGCTCTGATCCAGAATGTCGCCCTCCGTGTACCAAGCGAGGCCGTATTCATGCGCTAGCTCCTTCGCCATAGCTGAGCGCATCGCGACTTCAACGTGTCCGAGATCATCGAAGACGGCGAGCCCGACTGCTGTAGCCCACCTGTACAGTTCGATCCCGTCGACGTCCGGATCATGACGACAGGCATGGTCGTACCGTCGCATCCGGGCTTCCGGAACATTTGCGCGCAGCCGGTCCATGGGCTCCCTCGTTGCTTTTGGACGTTCAGAGACCTAGACTAGGGGGCAGTCCCCGACGCAGCGCACCTAGTGTGACGGTCGGGGTTCCTTTTTTTGCTCCGCAGCGGGGTTGATGCCGGGACGCGCCGTTGCGACCGCAGGACGCCAGCTACCTCCGACCGTCGTGTCCGCGTCGGAGCGGATTACAGGTGCGATCGACCCCGGAAGCCCGTCGCTGCGCCGCCGCATCGTCGCGCCGACGAGCGCGCACGGTGAGAAACGGAACGGTCGCGGTGGCAACAGCTCCCAAGCCCGCACCCAGCAACGCAGCAAGACTCGGGTCCACACATCGAGCGTAGCCCGCCCTTCACGAGTGCCCTCGTGACCACGACACCGAAACGACGCATCGAGTGCCCAGCTGGGCTACACCCCAACTCGACGTCAGACGACCCGGCCGAAGTGCGTCCGGGTAGAGCTGGATACGGTCACATCTGGGATTGGCCCTCACATGTCTAGATCCCATCTAGATCAGTGAGAGTCGGAGTGAGGTGTCGAACCAGGCGGGCCGCTCTGCTCATGGCCACGGGTACATGGCGCTGCCAGGAGTCGCATCGTGGACAGGAGGCGGTGCTGCACTGGTTAGGTTGCGTCGACCGCGTCCCAGAAAGCGGCACGAAGTCGGAAGCGGATATTGTCGCTCAACGTGTACTCGCCGATGGCGGCCGAGAGATCTAGAAGGAGTGCGCGGTCGAGGTCTCTCGGCACGGACGGGCGGTTGTCCCGAAGCTCGACCAATTGCTGAGGAGTAGCTGCTGCGGCCCACACCGTGTAGGTCTTCTGCGCGACGTCTTCGATCGCCTGGTCGGAGGCCGCGGCCGAACTCTCAATCGCAGGTCGAGGGTCTGCCGATGAGTAGACCAGCGTTGCGTCGCTCGCGGTCGGCCGTGGGACGGGTCGCGGAGTCGGTACCGCGGTCGCAATGCGCGCGATGTCCGCGGGAGTCGGAGATGAAGTTGAAGGTGGCGCGGGCGGCGCGTCGAGCTCGATTCCGACGGTTGCGGTCGGGCGGATGGAGGTATCGAGGAGCTGCGCGTCGAGGATCTCGAGACCGTCTGCGGCGAACGAGAGATGACGGCTGACTCCATGGCCCAGCCGTGTCCGGGACGGGACCGCGAGAACGATGACTTGCACGCCCTGAGCTTGCGCTTCGTCGACGGCTTCGGTGAGGTCGTCGTCGCCGGAGAGCAGGTACATCGTGTCGACAGCGCCTGTGCGGGAGTGGCCGACCATGTCCAGACCGATCCGAAGATCGACGCCCTTCTGCTCGCCGTCGACACCGATCCTGCCCAACCGCACCTTCACGCGAGGCAAGAGGGCGATCTCTTCCTGCGCGGATGTCGCTTTCCCGTCGCGGGCGGCGTCGTACCAGTAGACGCGCAGCAGAGGTAGACCGCTTCGTTGCTCGACCATGGTGATCAGGTCCGCGAGGAGGCTCGTGTAGTCGACAGTGATGCCCCGACGGATCGAGGAGCCGGTCAGACGAGTAGCGGCGGCCGCGATCAGATAGCCGGCGTCAACGTAGAGCGCGGAACGAGATCGCACGACTCTCCCTCGCTATGAGCACGGCCACGAGCATCGATTTGACGACGACCCGGAGCGCGATTCTAGTTGCGGGACCTGAATCGGTCCGGCGACCTCATCCAGATGTCGGGCTGGTCTGACGCCGACGAAGGTGCGGACGGTGATGGGGATGCCGGAGACGAACGTCGGTGAGCTGTGCACGAAGCTGAGCATCTCGTTGCTGTAGAGGACCGAGCCCGCGTCGTGGTCTAGCCCGGTGGTGTGGGTGTCGGTGCCGACCGATATAAGTGGGGGATGGACTTCGCCGAGCTCGCTGGCCGCGTGGAGAAGAACGTGTTGGGTCGCCTGATGCATGGGCAGCGTGAGTTGTTCCACAGCAACCTGCTCGCGTGGTTCTTCGAGACGTTGCCTGACGCCGCGGATGCAGTTTTCCTGCCGCTCAGTGCACCCGGTGCGGGCGCGGCGCGCCTCGTTGAACGAGAGCGTCAGAACATGGATCTGGTGCTGCGGTGGCCTGATCGCGCACCCCTGGTGATCGAGAACAAGGTGTTCGCGATGCCCGACGTCGACCAGCTGGACGAGTACGCGCAGCTCGCGGCGGCGTGGCGAGGTTCGCCTCCCGCGTTCTGCCTGCTCGCGATGTCGGCGCCGGTCCTGCACGCCAGCGCTAGCGGAAACCTCGTGACGCAGAACGGTTGGCAGTACATCAGCTATGCGGAACTGGCCCGCAGAATCGAGGCAGCTCTCCCTGCTGTGGAGTCCTACGAGGTGGAGACAATGCGTCGATATGCAGCGCTAATCGGTGACCTTCAGCAGTTGATTTCCGCCGTCGACGTGACGTCCGATCAGGAGGAAGCGTGGCTTCCGAAGTCGATGTTAGGTGCGGTGGGGAGTTCCCAGACCCGCGCTGCGTTGCAGAAGGCCCGGTCGCAGCGCATCGCTAGCGCCCTCCGCCGGGACACATCAGGTCGAGGGCGGTCCGTCGGTCACGGGATGACCCGTTCGGTCGCGCTCGTCGAGTCCTTTGAGCACGTGCTGGTTCAGGGAATCGACCTTTGGGCTGGGTGGCAGCTTCAAGGTCCACAGTTCCGCCGAGTGGTCATCTTCACCGACCCTGCACTTCAAGGCGGTAGTCCTGCTGCACGGGAGCAGCGAGCCTCGCTCGCCCGATCGCTCCCGGAACTTTTCACACTTCCGACAGTCCTCTCTGCAACTCCCGCGGGGCGGAACGAGTTCAACCACTACGCACCGAACTTCGTCTACCAGTACGGCAAGGTTCCCTCGCTGAGACTCGATGCCCTACTCCAGGCGACGTCGGAGATCCACACCGACCTCGCCCGCTTCGAGAGCGTCCATGCGGAGCCGCTCGACCGAAGTCACGTACGCACCCCCTCCCACTAGAGACTGAACGGCAGCAACCGATGTACCTTCCCGCTCCCCGTGGCCTGAAAAACCCTGAAGCAGTCCGCGAACGGCTAGACCTCCTCGAGACGGAGCCACGCGTCCAGCCACTCCGCGCTTGGGCAGCAGAGGTTGTCGAACGCCGCCGCCCGAGACAGCCCGACATCGTCATCCCACACTTCGACCCCGCCGAGGCGGGGGTAGAGGCCCGAGTGCTCCTGCTCTTCGAAGCACCTGGCCCCAAAACGGTTCCCGAGTGGGGTGGCTCCGGCTTCATCTCCGTCGACAACAACGACCTGACAGCGCAGAATGTTTGGACGGCCCGCAACGACGTCGGGCTCCACGAACACGTGCTGGCCTGGAACATCAACCCGTGGGTTCTCGGCCGAGCAGATGTGAAACCGACCGCCGACGAACTCGGGCAAGGTGCGTCCGAACTACGCCGGCTGCTAGCCATCCTCCCGGACCTGCGCGTAGTCATCGCTAGCGGAAAGAAGGCGCAGGCCGGCTGGGACCGGCACGTCGCGCCATTTGTCGGCGAGAAGTACGTATCAATCCATGCGCCGCACCCCGCCGGGCAGTCCTTCGCTCAAACAGGGAACCGGGAGCGCTTCGTGCGCTCCCTCGAACGCGCGGTCCAGCTTGCAGGTTAGGCGAGCGCGGCCAGCACTCTGATCCCCGCGTTGATCCGCGGCGCCGCGCTCGCTCTCGCGAAGGAGTCCACCACTACGACTGCGGTCCCGTCCTCGGACGCCATGATGTCGAGGGTCCGCACGTCGATGCGGTCTGCCCTAACCACGGCTCGGGTCCGAGGTGCGCGAACGGCGGTAGAACGTCGCTCGGGACATGCCCAGATCCCGGGCGACCTGAGCGGCCGGCTCCCCCGCCTCGACCAGGCGCAACGCGGACTGGATCTGGCTGTCAGTGATCTTCTGCGGACGGCCGCCGAGGTTCTTGCCGGCAGCTCGACGCTTGCTGATGGAGTCGACCACCCGCTCACGCTTAATCTCGTGCTCCATCTGCGCCAGCGCCGCCATGATTGTGAACAGCATCGACCCCATCGGAGTTGACGTGTCCACGTCCCCTCCCCCGAGATTGAGCACGCGAAGGCCTGCACCACGACCGCGTAGCTCGTCCGCGAACGCCAGCATGTTCTGAGTCGACCGCCCCAGACGATCCAACGTGGTGATGACCAGCGTGTCTCCCTCGTGCAGTGCGTCGAGCGCGCGATCAAACTGCGGCCGCGACGCTCGAGCCCCTGAAACCCCATGATCGACGTAGAGGTCATCACGCCGGATCCCAGCCGCAAGCAGGTCGGCCTCTTGCCTATCCGTGGACTGCTGACGCGTCGACACCCGCGCATACCCGATCAACCTCGCCACAGGACCTCCCTCAATGTCTCGAAACCAACGCTTAGCACACCCACTGACCCGCGAGGTTACGCGACGTAGTTACAAGAATCAGCGCTCCGCGAGAACCCGCTCGCGCTGCGGACGGACGACTGCCGCGCGCGAGACGTCTCGTATCGCTAGCGATACGAGACTGAAGCCAATCCGAAGTGCTTGATCGACGCCATCGGTTCGATCTGTCGCCCCGTTGCACCCACCGCTCCCCCAGCACGCACCTTGGCGTCCCCCGCCCAACCGACTCCTAGTACGCGATCCACCCTGGCGCCCACCTCGCCTTCAGCTCGAGGCGATCGGGATCGTCTCCGACTACGCTCAACGAGAACTCCGTCGAGGAGCTGCAACTGGAGAGGATCCCGCGTGGGGGTTAGGTACATCGGCAGCAAGGCCAGAGTCGCTGAGCAAATTGTCGAGTTGGCAGGGACCGCATCTACCGCTGGCCGATTCGTCGATGCCTTCAGCGGCTCAGGAGCGGTAGCAGGTGCAGCCGCCAAGCGCGGATGGGCTGTGTCCGTGAATGATTCACTGCCGTCGGCCGTCGCCATGAGTGTAAGTAATGTCGTCCGCAAAGACAACGTACCCTTTGAGAGACTCGGCGGGTACAACCGCGCTATTCAAGCGCTTAATGAACAACGCGAGGCGCCCGGCTTTATCTACCGCGAGTACAGCCCCGCCTCCTTGGAGCACGGAGTCGTAGAGCGGAGATACTTCACTCAAACCAATGCTGGCCGACTCGATTCAATGCGCAGTTTGATTGCCACTTGGGTGGCCTCTGGGTCACTTAGCTGGCTCGAGGAGCAACTTCTATTATCAGACCTTCTGCAATCGGCGAATAGCGTTGCCAACATCAGTGGAACTTACGGCAGCTTTCTCAAATTTTGGTCGCCGTCCGCACTCAAGCCAGTACTCGTCACCGCACGAAGCCTCCAAACCGGCTTTGCAGACGTCACCGCTACGACAAAAGACGTGTTCGACCTAGTGTCCAACTCGACAGATACCGTCTACTTAGACCCGCCATATACCAAAAGGCAATATAGCGCCTACTATCATATTCTCGAGACTTTACACGCCGGCGACGCCCCCGAGGTTGGCGGAGTTACTGGCCTACGCCCCTGGCAAGACAAAGCATCAATCTTTTGCTACAAGCAAAAGGCTCTCAGCGCCCTAACTCAACTCATTTCCGGCTTGAATGCTCGTCAGATTTTGCTTTCTTACAGCGATGAAGGGCACGTCCCACGAAGCCAGCTTGTTGAAGCACTCGGCATGATCGGTAAAGTCCGCGTACACGAAATTGAGAGTATTGGCCGTTACCGGCCAAATGCCCGCGCCTCAGCCGCTGGAAAACTCGTCCAAGAATTCGTGATCGAGATCGAACCGACCAGAGAGCGAGCCAGTATTAACGCGCAACTTCCGATGATGGTAACAAATTGAGAAGTGTTGAAAGTGCAGTTCTGCACAAGGCCAATAAGGCTCTCGATGAAATAGTAGCTTCACATTTTCCTGACGAAGACGTAACAAACTCGCGGCTCACCATCCTCGAGAGGATAGCAAGTCGATACGCTGGCTGGTCGATGGACGACTATGTCCAGCACTCAGCTCTCCACGTAAGCCCCAGTCCTAAGCACGTCGACAGCGCGCTTCTGGACGGACTACTAAACGAAATCGCAAGCACTCCGATTCCGGTTCCACTCGCACTGTCCGCGCTAAGCAGGGAGGTGCTTCCGCCCAGCCAGCAACGGACAACTGGCGCGTATTACACCGACTGGCGCTTAGCACGCATGCTTGCGAAACAAGCGGTCGAAGCGGTCACGGCGCCAGGCCTTTGGGTAGACCCAGCATGCGGCACAGGAATTCTCCTAGTCGCCGCCGCTCTGGAGGTTCAACCCGGGGCCAACCGTGACAACCTCATCGAACATCAATTAACAGGAGCCGATCTCTCACGTCGGGCTCTTCAGGGCACCCTCCTTAGCGTCGCCGCGCTCACCAAGAATCTCGGGGCGATCAGCAGTTTTTCGCAGCGCTTACTACAACGAGATAGTCTGCGTAGTCGAACGACTTGGACCCGCCTCGCACCGAGCGGCGTGGCGTTAACTATCGCGAACCCCCCGTGGGAGCGACTACGAGTCTCGCGTCATGAAACGTTGCAACGAGACGGGGTGGACCGTCACTACGGGCAGGCAATCGACCCAGCCCTAGACCTCAGCGTGGCGCGCCGTCGGATGCTCGACTACGTCGAAGCGGTCGCAGCCGGCACGCGTCTTCAGGGATCAGGTGACCACGATCTCTATAAGCTATTCATGGAACTTAGCATTGGGCTTGCTTGTGAGAACGGCGTAGTGGCGATGCTCGTACCTGCGGGCCTCATCCGCGCACAAGGTACCGCTGCCCTCCGCGAGGAACTAGACACGGTAGCTTCCGAGTTGCAGATCAGCGTCATTGAAAACCGCGCTCGAAATTTCGCGATTGACACTCGCTTTAAATTTCTCGCAGTCGTCGCCCGGGTTGGAAACACGGGTAGAGCACCGATCGCGCTTAGGGTAGCTGACCGCACTGGAACTCTGCCAGCAGACGCCGTCCCTATTCTTCGGGATGAACTAGCTAGTCTGCGCCCCGACCGGTCTATTCCCGAAGTGCGCTCTTTGGACGAGTGGAACTTGTTCGCTCGGTTGACTCGCGACTCTAAGACAGTTGGAGACCCGACGGGACCGTGGCACCCCGTCTATCGACGCGAAGTCGACATGACGTCCGACAACAGCAGATTCAAAACCCGCGCTGACAAGGACACAGTCCCTATCCTAGAAGGTCGTCACGTAAGTCAATTTAGATGGCGTGCCAAGACCTACGTCAGTGGCCAGGGCCGAGCCGCTCTATGGAATGCTGAACCTCTCAACTCGGCCCGCGTTCGCACGCAGTGGCACATTCCTCGCGCCGCTCTCCGATCCTCCACGCAGGAGCGAATCGCGCGGTCACGTGTTGGCTTCTGTGACATAACCGGGCAGACAAACGAGCGTTCGCTGCTCGTCGCCCGAGTCCCGGAGAACTTCGTTTGTGGAAATAAGGTCCCCACTCTCACCTTCGAAGCCGGTGAACAAGATCGAGAGGATCTTTTCATCGGGCTTGCGAACTCCTTCGTTGTGGACTGGATGCTGCGACGCGTAGTTACGACGAGCGTTAACTACTTCCTTCTTGACTCGTTGCCACTACCCCGCATAGACGAGTCGTCCACTATTGGTCAAGAGATTATCGCTTTGGTTCGCCAAGTCGCACTTGCCGAGGGAGACAGGCACACGCGCCTATCCACAGTTGGACTCTGGCGAGGTCGCCTCGATGCCCTTGTCGCACTTGCATGGGGCCTGACCATTGACGAACTCGAACTCGTCATGCGTGATTTCCCGCTCCTAGACCGTGGACAGGCTGTTCTACGGGGCGAAGCAATCCCTACCGTGACACGTGACTGTGTTCTATCGCACGCCGCCACGCTGTCCAAATCCAATCACCCGAGCCAGCGCCGGTTCGACCTGGCAATTGAGCTCGGTGCAACGCCGTACATCGGCGCTGAATACGTTTAGGAGTAAGAATGCCGCCACCGCTTCAGCCTGTCTTACTTGTATACCGCGAGCTTCTCGAGGGCGATCGCCGAAAGTTGCAGGCCGCATCCAACGATGACCCATCTGCGGGCGGCGGCGCTCGCGACCTCCGCTTTCCCTGGGAAGCGTTTCGGTCAGTGATGCACCGAATTTTCTCACAGGAGGCCGTTGGTAGGGGTGGAACGCTTGTGCGCACCGCGACCGTCTCCTACGTCGACGCTAACGGGCAGCCGCGCACTACGACGATGACGTACTGGCCGGCGAACGACTCACGGCCGACCGAGGACCGAGTCTCACGTATACACGCAAGTCCCGCTCTTCGACCGGATCTGCTCAGAGATGATTTTGGGCGCGTATTCTTCACATTCATCCTGTTTTCCGACGGAACCGTGCGTTGCGTTTTTGCCTATGAGAAGGACCTTCTCGAGGGCGGGTGGGCAGACCCAGTACGCGACACAATGCTCGGATGCGCGCGGACAACCGACGTGAAGAACGGCGCCCGCACCACCAATCGCGTCCCTGCAATGGGATTCTACGACTTTCAAACAGGAATTAGGTATTGCCATGCCGAATGAATCCGACATCGAGCCTGATGCTCGAGACGTCCTACGGGCTCTAGCCTTTCGCAAGAACGTCATCCTTTCGGGAGCGCCCGGAACTGGAAAATCTCGTCTGCTCGGACAAGTTCGCGATCTTTTCCAATGGCAGCAGGAAAAAGTAGGTGCCTCTCTGACCGGCCACATACCAATTCCTCCAGCACCGAGTGCGCTACCAGATTGGTTTCCAAGCCCGTCAGAAACTCTATCCCGGCGCGTCTACCCGACGGTCTTCGATCAAAACACAAAATACCGCGACGTCATGCGCGGCCTTGTACCCTCGGTCGGGAACGCTGGGGTATTCACCGTAACATCTGGAACTCTTTTCCGGGCCGCAAAAGACGCGAAGCTTCCTGGTCACGCCGCCCTCGTTATTATTGACGAGATAAACCGCGGTCCTGCCGTTGCGGCGTTCGGAAGTGCACTCGTCGGACTCGAAGCAGATAAGCGCTCGGGGTCCACAGGAGAAATGTTGCCCTCAACTCAGGAGTTCGAAATTCTGGGCGATACTGGGGCCAGCGAGCTGTTCAGCCTGCCGTCAGATCTCTACATACTAGCTTCAATGAACGAAGCCGACACAAGCGTCGAGCCTCTCGATGTTGCCTTCCTCCGGCGCTTTCAGCTAGTTCGCCTTGAGCCGGATTCGGCGATTCTCCGTCAACACTTTCGTTTACCGGCGGACAGTAAAGGCGCGCCGCTACCCGAAAGCCCGCAAAGCACCAGAGATTGGTACGAAGTACTGGTGCGCGCTTTCGATCGAGTGAGCGAGCAAGTCGTGCTCGGTAGAGGGCAGGCTTACCAACTCGGTCACGGCGCCCTCATGCATACAGCAGCTCCCCAGATTGAGACGTCCTCTGCAGCCGAGTACGTCTCAATGGCTTGGGGAACGCTGCACGGCCATCTCGAAGAGGTATTCTTCGGCAACTCTCGCGCAATGTCAGACATACTTGGAGGTGAGCGCTCAGGTAGCCCCTACCAACTCACGGAGGCCATTTTCGGCGGACAAACTGTTCGCCGTCTCGTTGGGCCAATTCGCCCGACCAATCAACAGCTCTATAAATTGCTTCGGCTCATCGCTGGCTCGTGAACTCGACAAGACACGTTCTCACGGAACTAGAATCCTCACCAGGTTTCACTAGCAAAATGGCGGCCGCTTCAGAGTGCTCCGAGGCCGAAGTGCTTGTTCAGCTCGATGATCTAAACGAACGCATCCGTCAGATGTTTCCGCATAGTAAAGACAAGAAGAGAAACGATGCTGTTACTTCTGACAAGCTGGGTAGCTGGAAGGCTGATGGTATTGCAGGCATTATCCGCTTAAACTCGCGGGTCGAGTTGGAGATTGTGCCGAAGTTCTTAGACAAGGCAGACCCAACCTGGAGACAGGACTTTTTCGTTCTGGCCGTGCTCGTAAAAACCGGTCACCTACTTCAGTACGACGAAATATCGGTTGCCTCTGCGACGCGTGACGACTTGGCTACTCTAGTGGCATTGTCATTGGTAGCTCTCTGCGAAGACGGGCGTCGACGGCCTCTGCGGAACTATCTCCGGACCGCGAGTCAGGATTTTGCCGTGGAAGGCGACGTTGATGCGGAGAGTATTGTCTTGCCCGACTCGGACGGGTACCGCATCTCCCGGCTGGAGCTATCAGGTCGAAACCGGTACAACGCGACAATATCTGCGGCCGCTCGAGTTCTGCTACGAGAGGTAGGAGACGTTGATACCCAAGATCGTCTGCGCCAGCTCATCAGGACGTTGGGCCCTCAAGACGCGGCGCCACGAGAGCAACGATCGGTACCGCAACGGCATCAGCACTGGGCTGAAGCCCATAGTCTCTCGCTGTTGATCCTTGAGGGCCTTGGGCTGGACTATCAGAGCGGTATGTTCACTGGCCCCGGCTTCATCATCCAGACCTGGGAAGCTTGGCAGATTTTCTGTGAGGAGATTGTCAGGCGCTCGTTGCGAGATTACCGCGTAATCGGCCAAAGAGCGTGGGAGCTCGGCGCCCAAGACGCGAAGTCGGTTCCGACCAAACCGGACATTAGCGTACTCAGAGAGGATGTTGTCCAGTTCCTTCTCGATGCAAAATATCGCACGCGCTTGAGCCGGTCTCCATCGATTGGCCAGGATGACCTGTACGAGTCATTCGCGTTTCTGCATGCTGCCGAGGTGAATCGCTTGGAACTTCTCTACCCGGCCACTGAATCTTTAGACACTCTTGCAGTAGGTGAGTGGCGTTATTTTGACGACATTCGACTTCGGGGCGATAAGCGCATCCGAGGCGTGGTGGTTCAAATAAGGGGTCTATCGCGCCGGGGAGGAATAGAGGCAATTATTCGACATGCTACCTTAAAGCTAGAAAGGCTTACTAGAGAGCTTCATGCGGAGGGCAAGTAAACGCTCAACCGTTGCGCCGAGGATATGAACCGCCCACGGCGCATGCTGCTGTTACAAGGGAGGCCAGTCGGGACTTCACCTGAGTGCCGTTTCCTGCGATAATGAGCGAGCGGTGAATCAGTTGGGCGGCAGCGACGAGGTAACAATGCCGTCCTCCCACTCCACCGCCCACTTGGTCGCGTCCGTAAAGTGCATCACCGCGACAGTCGGCATGAGGGAAGGCGGGCTTCCGCCGCGGCCGACCATAATGCCCGCCGCTGTGAGAACGAGCACGAGGCCTTGCCACGTTCGTCTCGGGTAGTGCTCATCCACGAACGCGTCGGTGAGGCCACGGCTTTGCGGGACCCAATGAATGTGGTGCAGCAGCCGTGCGAGCTCGTTCGCGGATCGATGTTCCGCAAACTGCTCAACCGACCGGGTAGCGCGACACGAGGCGCCCATCGGGATCTCGCGTATGGCGAGGGCTCCCCGCAACTCCCAACTCTCACGAAACACGCCCTTCTCGATCGGAAAGTCGGGCAGCTGAGCGACCACGTCCACCGCTTCCCGCGCTCCGTCAAATGAAGCGACCCGAAAGTGTGCGAGGAGTCGGGTGCCGATGAAGAACCGGACGTCTAGAGCTTCGCCCGAGCGCAGGCCGTCTGCGCGCGCGAGGAGTCGAGCTTGAGCGTCATTCCAGGAGAGGGCTGTTGGGAGGCGGAAGATGAATGGAAGCTGTTCGGGCACGTTGATCCTGTCCATCGAGATTGCGACGACTGGATGGTCGTCACCCGTTCTTTCCCTGGGGCACCCGTCGATGGATCGGGTTGCCGTGCGGCCGGCCAGGTACCGATAGCCGCAACTCTGGAACGTTTGACCGACACTAGAGCTCACCTGCGACACTCGCGCCCATCGAACACGGCCGACGTCGCAGGTCCAAGTTGTGTGACGAGGCGGTCATGGCTGGGTGTCACCGCGCGGTGAACACGAGCCGTCGCCCTCATGGACGGCCTCACCGCGATTTCGTGGTCGCTCAACGAGCGCGCAAGCAGGCCGCCGAGTCGGAGCGAACCGCTCAGGCCGCGCTCCAGAAATCGGCGGATGCGCAAACGGAAGCAGCAGCAGCGCTCGCGCGCAGCGCCGATGCGCAAGCGGACGCAACAGCGGCCCTCGCGCGCAGCGCGGATTCGGGAGACCGAATCCGCGGCGGCCGTCGAACAGATGGCCGCGCGCGCCTCCGAGCCGGACGTCGACTTCATTCGCGTGTTCGAGGACGCCTTGAACGCGAAGGTGGAGTGGGCGATCGAAGAGCGGGCCGAGCCGCACTCGTACCGGTTGCGAAACACCGGGAACGTTGACGCCGAGGATGTGCAGATCACCGCCATTCCTGCGGAGCATGCGGCCCTCCTCAGCGGGGGCGACCTCGGCAACATTGACGCGGGACAAGTCGGCATCTTCGGGACGTCAGCGCGCATGTCACTGTCCCTGCATCGGGTAGCGGTGAGCTGGGTGGAAGGGGACACCCGGCAGCCGGTGAGGGATGAGCTCAGCCTTCCCTAGGCCGTCTCACGGGCCTACAGCTTCGAGCGGGAGGCTCCATCCCCCGGGCTTGTCGACGGCCTGGCCGTCGCGGTCGGTGAACACGTAGAAGTAGAACGTCGAGAGCCGCTTGTCGTTGTTGCCTGACATGGCGCCGGCCGAGTAGAGCCGGCTCGCCCACGACTCCCCCACGGCCGCCTGTGCCCATGCGGCGTACTCGTCAGTGTCGAGGATCTCTGAGTTCCCGACGAGGAGATTCGAGCCCTTCACGGACACGCTGACGAGCGAGAGTGCCGGGTCGACGCCGGAGTCCGGTTCGAGTTGCGCGGCTGGGCCGCGGTCCATGACGACCGACACCTCTGCGCGCCGGTTAGTCAGTGAGCGACCGCGCAGGCGCGGGAGGGTCGATGCGCGAGCTCGCGCTGCGGCGATCGCCTGGGCGTCGGTCATGCCGGCGCCGGCTATCCGCTCCCCCGCGTCGGTGAAGAGGGTGCGCTGCATCGCGCGAATGTCGCGCTCGTGCTTGTTGACGATCTTGCGAACGAGTGCGGAAACCATCCTCGGATTTTACGGAGGAGGACGGGCACCCCTTAGCCGTGCGTGGCACGCTGGCGACATGAGTACTCCCCGGACTCCTCGGACGCCGCTGGCGTGGACCGTGTTGATCGCGAACGGCGGAGTGTGGGGCGGGCTGTCGCTGATGTTCCTCGGAATCGCAGGCGAGCAGACCTATGCGGCGTTCAGCGGTCAGTGGTTCAACGTCCTGGGCTGGGTGCTGATCGTCGCCGTCGCCGTGGGCCTGGCTATCGTCGGCGTGATCGAGAACCGGAACATTCGAGCGGGGAAGACCTACAAGCCGCGACCCCGCCGCTGACGGCCGTTCGGACGCGCGTGGCCGTTCCGTGCGCGCGGCGAGCGGTCGAGGGGGCTCTTCTCCTCGGGGCCGGTCCGACGAGGGCCGGCTCTGCATGTTCGGTGGGTCACTCCCCCATCGGTCGGCCCTGGGGCAGCTCGCGCGCTCCAACGGACGCAAACGGCTGGCCTCCGTTGTACTGAGCTTCGAGCCTCGCCACCTTCTCCATCACCGCGTCATTGATGAACTGCGACAGAGTGCGGGTGCCTTCTTGGACCTGGGTGTGTCGGATCGCGCCGCGTACTCGAGACGTGTCCACGGGGTCTTGGTAGAAGCTCACCTTGGGCGGGTACTTCGGCTTCGTCGTCGGCTTCGTCGTCGGCTTCGCGGCCAGCGTCTCCTGCTGTTCGATCGCGGGGGCAGGCGGCGCCGCCCGAGCCGGGCTGTCCTGCGGAGCCGGCGGCTCTGCTGCCGGCTCCGCCGCCGCGATCTGAGGCGGGGTGATGGGGTTTGCTCCGGCCAGGCTGGACTTACGGGGTGCGGGGCGGTTCACGAGCCTTCTCCTTCGATGCTGGCCAGGTGGTCGGCGTAGATGGCGCCGAGTGCGGATGCTTCGGCGCTCCCCCACTCGTCCAGGCCGCGGGCGGCCTCGGTCGCGTCCGCGATGACGACGCGCTTGGGGATCGGCGGGAGTAGGACGCTGAGGCCCCGGGTCTCCGCGGCACTGCGCAGCTCTTCCAGCCACGTCGCGCCGCTGACGGTGCGCTCTTCGTGCTGGTTGACGATGATGCCCGCGACGCGCAGCTCGGCGTTGTAGTAGCCGCGAACGTTCTCGATGGTGTCGAGGAGCTGCGCGAGCCCGTTGGTGCTCCACAGCTTCGAGTGGGTGACCACCACGACGCCCTGTTTCCCTCGTTCTCGGGCGCTATGGCGAGGTAGACGTCCGCCACGCTGGACGTGCCGTGCGAGTAGAGCCCCAGCGTCCGGTACATCGCGTAGATCTGGGGACCTCCGGCGATCGCTCGGCACCGCTGCTCGAAGCTGCGCGTGCTCTTGGCGCGGGCATCCCGATTCTCTTCCTCGTCCAGTCGACGGATCACGTCGGACAGGTCAGCGAGGCCGAGGTCGGTCACCTCCTTGAAGGTCTGGCGCCGGTTCTTCGTGTCTACTGCGCTCAGCGCCGCTCCACCGTCATCGGTGACCAGTAGCCAGGCCGCGTTCATCGCGCATTCCATCGTCTGCCTGATGAGGGGCATGGCTTCGAGGTCGTGTCCTGCTCCGTGCAGCAGGAGGACCGCTCGCGAGAGGCGCGCGGCGTGGTGCGCGAAAGTCCACACCTGGATTGCGTTCGAGGGGTGCAGGCCGTCCTTCGGCGCGAACCGGCGGGAGCTGAGCTTGTCCCAGAGAGTCAGGAGCCGTTGCGTCTCGACCGTGCCGTCAGGGTGGTTGGGGCTCATTCCTCGAATCTAGGGGCGAGGCCGGCCAGCTGGCCGGCCAGGCGCAGGGGGTGGAGATTCCTCCTGAGGACCTTGGACACGTCCAGGGTCCGGTGGGAGGGTGGGCGCATGTCGAAGCCTCGGACCAAGCTCGCGCGTGCTGCGCTGATCAGCAACGGCATGGTCTGGTTCGGGCTGTCGTTCATGCTCTTCGCGATCGCCGGTGAGCAGACGTACGCGGCGTTCACCGGTGAGTGGTTCAACGTGCTCGGGTGGGTGCTGATCGTCGCCGTGGCCGCCGGCCTGGCGGTCGTCGGGGTGATCGAGAACCGGAACATCCGGCCGGGGAAGAAGTACAAGCCGCGTCCTCGCCGCTGACTACCGCTCGAGCGCGCGTGGCCGTTCCACGCGCGTGACCGGGGGGTCGAGGGGGTTCTCCCCCTCGTGCGGGCCGGCCCGTTTCGGGTCGGCCCGCGCACGCGCTCAGAGGGTGAGCGTGTGAAGGATCAGGGTCGTGGAGCCGATGGGCTTTCCGAAGTCGGTGTAGTCGAGGGTGGCGCGGCGGTTGCTGATGAGGTCGAGGGCGATCAGTTCCTCCTCGGACTCGTCCGTCATGTCGCCGGGCTCCTCGTTCCATTCGCGGAGGACCTGGCGGTCGGCGTCGAGGACTTTCCACAGTCCCCAGACGTGGGCGATGGGGCCGGTCGTCTCGTACTTGAAGACGAGGGCGGTCGCGGTAGGCCAGCCGTAGGCGGCCGCGGCGACGATCAGCGCTCCCGCTGCGGCCGCGGTCGCGTCGGCGTCGCCGGACGCGGCCGCGGCGTCGACGGCGACCTCGGCGGCTCGCAGCGTCGGGTCCTCCTGGTACGGGTCGAAGCGGTGGGCGGGGCGGGGTGCGGTGGTCGTGGTGGTCATGGTGGGGCCTTCCTGTGCAGCAGTGGGAGAAGAGGAGGGGGCGGGGACCGGCGCGAGCCGGTCCCCGCCGGAGGAGCTAGCTGAGCCCTGCGGCGTCGGCGGGGGTGTTGTCGCCGGTGACGACCTGCTCGACCGGGGAGAGCGCGTATCCCCAGGCGGCGAGCTGGCGGAAGTGCTCGGCCGTGCGCTCGTCGCCGCGGCGCCAGGACTCCTTGCTCGTGTGCGCCTCCTGACCTTCGAGCACGACGGCCAGCGCGACCAGGCGGGCCTTCGCGGGGTTCGCCTCGACCAGCGCCGCGAGGGCGTCGGCGCGGTAGCCGGAGGGACGCTCGATGCGCAGCAGCGCGTGCGCGAGGTCGCTGCCGCCCGTCATCCCGGAGGACACCGCGAACCGGTGAGCGGTGAGACCGAGGGCGATGATGCGATCCGCGTCCTTGGGGAGGGTCTTGCGGGCGAGGAACGTCGCGATCCACTCGCGGCGCACCTTCTCGGCCGCGTTCCACGCCTTGTTGTTGGCGATGAGCACCTTCCGCTCCGCGGACTTCTCAGCCCGCTCCTCCTCGGCCTCCTCCTCGGTCTGCGGCTGCTCGGGGGCTCCGTAGGCGTAGGTGAATCCGGCGGCGGTCGGGTCCTGAACCAGGAGGGTGACCTCGACCTCGCCGCGCCAGCTGGTGTCGATGAGCACTCCGCGGCCGGGAGCGGCGGCGACCTGCTCGGGAGTGACGCTCTTCCCGTCCTCGCCGCGCAGCTGCCGCACCGGCGTCCACGTCGCCTGGTCGCCGTAGGCGTCGGAGCGGGTGAGGATCTGGAAGCCGTTGCCGGTGTACTCGGCGGCGGTCGCTGCGAGGAGCGCCTGGTGCGCGGCCTCGTCGCGGAGGGTCTGCGCGGTGTGCTCGAACTGGGCCGGGTCGTGGGTGGCGACCTCGATCAGGTTCGCGCGGGCGTCGGCGTCGTCCTTGAACTCCAACAGCACGGCCGCCTGGTCCAGGGTCAGCTCGTGCTCGTGCAGAACGGATGTGACGGTCGCGGACTCCGCGACCGCGAGGCCCTTCTTCACGGCGTCGGTCTTGGTGCCGGTTCGCTTGGCGATCGCTGCGGCGGTGACGCCCTCGAACGCGAGCTGCGCCCACGCTGCGGTGCGGTCCGCGACGCTCAGCTCGGCGCGCTGGTCGTTCTCGATGATCTGCTGAACGATCCGGTCCGCGGTCGTCTCATCGCCCTCCACGACGTAGACGGGGATCGTGGGCACTCCGGCCTCGCGGGCAGCGAGGGTGCGGCGCTGTCCGGCGCGGACGATGACGTTGCCGCGCTCGTCGCGGCGGGCGAGGACCGGGGTGATGACCCCGTTCTCGCGGATCGACGCGATGAAGTCCTTCGTCAGCGGGGCGCTGGTGCGGACGTTCGCCTCGATCACGAGGACGGTCGGGTCGATGTGCTGAACGGTCCCGGTTCCGGTGGTGATAGTCACGATGGTTTCTCCTCAATCGGTGTGCGACCATTGAGGCGACGAGTCCCGTGGTTCTAGACCAACTACGGGGCTTTTGTCGTCTTCCTGATCGTTTTTCTTTGCCTCTCCGGCGAGTGAAAACCAATTGAGTGGAGTCGGCGGAGTGACGGCTCTCTCGGGCGAAATAAGGGAGCGTGCGACCGCGTC
This sequence comes from Rathayibacter sp. AY1C7, assembly GCF_002931865.1. Taxonomy (NCBI): domain Bacteria; kingdom Bacillati; phylum Actinomycetota; class Actinomycetes; order Micrococcales; family Microbacteriaceae; genus Rathayibacter; species Rathayibacter sp. AY1C7. The sequence goes on from NZ_PSWB01000009.1 coordinate 34,179, forward strand.
CGAGAGAGACGGCACGTAGCCGGCGGAGCGAGATAGGTTGAAACCGCGGAGAGGTGAAGAAAACGGGTAATCCGGCCGCGTAGCGGCTCCTGCCGGCGGTGCTCCGTCACCGCTGCGCGTGCGCAGCTCGCGCCCCAACGGAGAAACGACGTCGGTAGGCTTCGGCTAAGTGACGCTTGATCACCCCGGACGGGAGAACGACATGAACGCCGTGATCTACCGCATTCGATCCATCGCCGCATCGCTCCGCGCGAAGTTCACCACAGCGCCGACGGCGCTGCCGGACGATCCGTTCGGGGATCCGCCACGCGAGGCTCACGACCCGCACTCGTACCAGGAAGAGTCCTGGAAGGCACCTGCGCCTTCCACGATCAACTTCCACTGAAGCCATGCTCCCCGGGGGAGTGTGAGGGGATCGCCCCTCACGGGCCGGCCCAGAAGGCCGGCCCCTCCCCCGCACTACTCGGCGGGCGTCAGGAACGCGATCAGCGCGGCGGCCTCGGCGGTGCCGTCGTCGTAGACAGGCATCCCGCCGGGTCCGCACTCACCCGGCAGTCCGAGCGTGTTGCGGGTGTGCGCGAGGATCTCCGCGTCGGTCGCGGTGGTGTTCTCCGGGTCCTCGTCGCGGCTGGTCGCGAGGATGAGCGCGAGCTGTTCGGCCGTGGCGCGGCCGGTGTCGGTGCGGGTCATGGTGTGGTCCTCTCAGCGGTTCAGGAACGGGGCGACGCGGCGGATCGCTGCGCGGCGGGCGTGGGCGACGCAGTGGCGGAATGAGCCGCTGGTGATGCCGTGCAGCTGGTCGGAGTGCCACGCCTCCCAGACGCCGGACTTGCGGCGGGTGACGTGTACCGAGGGCGTCGTCGTGGGGTCGGTGCCCACGACGCGGACGTCGACCGCGCGGGTGTTCGCGAGCGTGAGGTAGGTCTTCGCGGTGGTCTGCAAGTCGGTGGTGGTCTGCATGGTGTGGGTGCTCCCTCTGGCTGATAGTTTTTCTTTGCCTCTCCGGCGGGGAAAACCGTTTGAGTGGAGGTGGCGCAGTGACGCCGATAGCGGGCGAAATAAGCCCGCAGGGCGCGTCCGCTATCGGTGGCACGGAGCCGGTGGAGCGAAATAGGTTGAAACCGCGGAGAGGTGAAGAAAACGGGTGGAACGGGCCGCATCGCGGCCTCCCATTGGCGGCGCTCCGTCGCCGCTGCGCGAGTGCAGCTCGCGCCCCGGAACGGGACACCGGGGAGCGTGAGGGGGTCGCCCCTCACGGGCGGGCAGCGCAGGCCCTCCTGCTTAATTGCTTGGCTGGCAGGCGGCGCTGGCGGCTACGGTGGGCGGATGAACCGCCTTACGGCAGCTGCGATCGCGATCGCGGTGCTCACTGTCGCCAGCGGTTGCTCGGCGGTTGCACCTGAACCCGCGTCGAAAGCGCCGAACGGCGATCCGATCGTCGCCGCTCGCAGCCTCCCTGATGCTGGTGGCGTCGTCGCCGGTAGCGACGCCAGCTCAAGCTGCGGCGAATACGTTCTTGAGCAAGGCGGTGACTTGCCTAGCGAGGCTCGAGCGTGCCTCGCGACCGCCGCGATCGCGGGAGACGAAGCGGAACTGGCGTGGAGCACACCGACTACCGAAGGCGACCCGATCGTCTCGTTCGCGTTCGTCGGAGGCTCGATCGACGGCGTCGACGTGTACACGACGACGGCGTTCGATCGCCACAACGGTCTCGAAGAGCCCACGGGCGTGGGCGCCAGCTGGTCACTCCTGCACTGTGCCGATCCGGCAGATCTGCAAGGTTCGGGCGACTGCGAACGCTACGTCGAGGGATGAATCCTGAGCCGAGCACCTCGGAGACTGAGCCGCATCGCGGCCTTGGATGTGCGGTGCTCCGTCACCCGCCGGCCCCCACGCTCGAGCGGTTCGTGTCAGCGTCGGATGCGACGATGGAGGCATGTGGGAACTGGCACACCGGACGCGCGCGGAATCGGCATCAACGGTGGTGCGCAGCAACGCGGCGACGAGCGCCGCGGCGATCCCGGAAGTGCGCGCAGCGATCCCGGAGGATCACGTCATCCTCTACGCGGTCCGGATCGCGAACGGCTCGGAGTAGAACCCACCGGGATTCGCTCGGAACCACTAGCGTTGCGATCAGTTCCGGAAAGCGATGGTCTCGTGATGGCAAACGTGTTGAAGTTCGTCGGAAAGGCATTCGTGATCGTCTTCCGCCTTCTGGGCGCGGCGGTGTCCGCGGGACTCGCCGCTCTGGGCGTGGGCAGCTTCCAGCAGCCCAACCCCGGACCGCCTCCGTCCTCTACGGAGAACCGCGAATATAGGCCGTAGAACGGCGAACTCTGCGGCGGATGGCGGAGCATCTCGGACGACCGAGTCCTACTCAGCCGCGGAGGCGGCGCTGCGGCGGGGTGCGCGCTGGGTGGTCGTGGTGACTACGGCGGTCGCGCGGGTGAGGTTGGGGCCGATGGCGTCGGCTTCGAGGACGCGGCCGGTGCGGCGGTTCTCGCCGTCGCCCCAGGCGACGGTGCGCTCGTAGCCGACGACGATCACGGCGTCTCCCTTGTGGAGGGAGGCGAGCACGTGCTCGCCGAGTTCGAACTTCGCTTCCACGTAGTGCGTGGTCGGGGCCTCGTGCGGGGTCCACTCCCCCGCGCGGTATTCGCCGGTGTTCTCGATGACGCGCAGCTTCACGATCTGCACGCGGCCCGCCTGCACGGCCTCGGGGTCGGCGGCGAGGTTGCCGGTGATAGTCCTGGTGCTCATCTGACGTCTCCTGCTCGTGCGGTTGGTGGGTCCCGTCGACGGCGACGGGTTCTCGGTCGCGGCCGCGGCCGCGGGGGTGTCGGTGGCGGGTGTCTCGATGCCCCAGGACGCCAGAGCGTCGCGGCGGGTGACTTCGACGGGCGGCTCGGACAGCGCTCTGCGCTGTTCGAGCTCGGCGCGAGTGACGGTGAGGGCGGGGACGCGGCGCTCGTCGCCGTAGGCGAGGCGGTAGAGCCGGTCGGCCTCGTTCTCCAGCCAGTCGACTTCGCCTTGCCGGTCGGCCTGTCCGGCGAGGTACCCGGCCCGGTAGTCGTCGCCGGTGATGTTCGGGCCGGTCATGCGGCGTGCTTCTCGATGAGGTCGGGGCGAAAGCCCGACCAGTGGTCCTGGTCGCTCGCGACGACCACGGGGGCGGCGGAGTAGCCCAGCTCCTCCGTGACGTACGCGAGCGCTGCGGGGTTGGTGGTGATGTCGACGGTGGTGTACTCGATGCCCTTCTTCTCGAGCACCCGGTAGGTCATGGTGCACTGCACGCATGACGGTTTCGAGTAGACGGTGAGCATCAGTCGTCCCACCGGTCGCCGCGGTGCGGGTCGTGCTCGTCGTTGACCGGGGACCAGGCGTGCAGCTCGGCCCACTTCTCGGCGGCGTCGGTGTGTCCGGTCTGGGTAAGGATTCTCAATCAGATTTGTCAAGCCAGCGGGGGCGGTCTGGCTCGGTTGTTCTTCCTTCTCTCCCAGCGTTTTTTGCCTGGAAGGCACGTAGTGCCGAGCAGGGTCGGAGGTGGGAGCGCAACCCGGAGTGCGGAGGAGGAGAGGTTGTCGGCGCGATGTGAGGGAGCGCAGCGACCGCGTGTCGAGAACCTCGGAGGAGCCGGCCGCGCAGCGGCTTGCGCGGACGCCGGAGGCCCGTACGCTGCCGAAGGCTTCCAGGCAAAATGCGCGCAGCGCACAGCACCGCGTCGACCGGAGGTCGGCGTCCATGTCGGTGCCCGCGTCCGAGATCGTCTGCGCACCAGGAACGTGCTGCTCGATCGGGGTGCACGTGCGCTGTCTCTGTATGCAGTGCGTACCGCTGAGAAGCCGCATATCTCCGCGGAGCAGGCCGGTTCCGCCGCGCCACGGGTGCGAGCATGACCGTGGGAGGCCGGGATGCGTGACGCGGTGATGGTCGTCGAAGACGACGTCGAGATGGGCGAGCTCATCAAGCGGGGTCTTACCGGCGACGGCTACGACGTCGCCCTGTTCTCGAACGGGGTCGACGCGCTGAACGCGGCGCGCGACGCGGACTACGCCGCCGCGGTTCTCGACGTGATGCTCCCCGGAATGAGCGGCTTCGAAATCTGCCGGCACCTGCGCGCGACCGGCGCCACGCTCCCGGTGATCATGCTCACCGCCCGCGACGCCCTGCAGGACCGCGTGTTCGGCCTCGACGCAGGCGCCGACGACTACCTCGCCAAGCCGTTCCACTTCGAGGAGCTCTCCGCTCGCCTACGAGCCATGATTCGCAGAGAGCACCTCACGAATCGCGCGCCGGTCATGATCGGGAACCTGCGCATAGACCCGTACGCCCACTCCGCGACGATCGACGGCGCCGTCCTGCCGCTGAGTCCAAAAGAGTTCGGAGTCCTCCGCGCGCTCGCGGCGCGTGCCGGGGACTTCGTGCCGCGGGAGGAGATCCTGCTCGAGGTGTGGGGGTCGGCGGACTTCGTGGACCACAACATCGCGGAGCAGTACGTCAGCTACCTCCGCCGCAAGCTGGCCGCGGGCGGCGCGTCGGTCGAGATCCTCACCCGTCGGGGTGCGGGCTACCGGCTCGGGGGGAAGCCGTGAGCTGGCGGTCCCTGTCGATCCGGGTGCGGATCACGGTGTCGAGCCTGCTGGTCGCGATGCTGTTCTTCGGGATCGTCGCGGTCGTCGTGCGCGAGCAGCTCGATCACATCCTCGATACCTCCACGATCGAGCTGGTCCGCTCGGGAGCGTCGCAGGCGCTGATCGAGGAGAGCCGCGACACCGCCGAGGCCGTCGTCGGCGGCGTCAGCACGACGCTCCTGATCGCCCTCGCGATCCTGTTCGTCGCGTTCGCTGTGACGTCCTGGGTCCTGGTCGGCCTCGCGCTGCGCCCCGTCGGCAGGATGCGCGCGATCGCCGACCGGCTGCGCCAGGGACGCTCCACCGAGCTGCTCCCGGTCGGGCCCGCCCGCGACGAGCTCTCCGACCTCGCCTCGACCCTGAACGCGCTGATCGCGGACCTGCGGGAGTCGGCGGACCGGGAGCGGCGGCTCGTCGCCGACGCGAGCCACGAGCTGCGCACCCCGCTCGCCGCGCTGCGCACCCGGCTCGAGCTCGCTGAGCGGGTCCGTGACGATCCGGCGGCTCTCTACGCCGATGTCGTCGACGCGCGCCGCTCGATCGACCGCCTGCAGTCCCTGACGGACGGGCTGCTGATCCTGTCGAGGATCGACGCGGGCATCGCTACCGGCGACGCCTCCTCGGCGGCCCTGCGGGAGGAGGTAGCCGACAGCGTCGACCGCGCCCGGATGCTCGCCCGCGAGCGGGACCTCGCGATCGACTTCGTCGCCCCCGCCTCGATCGTCGCCGCCCGGTACCCGATCTCCCCGACCGATTTCGGCCGGATCCTGGACAACCTGCTCGCGAACGCCGTCACTGCGACGCCCGACGGCGGCAGCGTCAGCGCGACCCTCGTCGAGCGCGCCGACGAGATCGTCCTCTCCGTCGACGACGACGGCCCGGGCGTCCCCGACGCGTTCCTCGCCGTCGCGACCGACCGCTTCACCCGCCCGGACGCCGCCCGCTCCCGGGAGGGCGGCGCCGGCCTCGGCCTCGCCATCGTCGCCGGGCTCAGCCGGGCCGCCGGCGGCGAGCTCCGACTCCGCAACCTCGCCCCCCACGGCCTCGGTGTCGACGTCCGCATCCCCGCGACGCAGCCCGACCCGACCTCTCGCAAGGAGAACCGATGATCGACCCCCAATCCCTCCTCGACGGCGCCGGCCCCTGGGCGATCGCCCTGGTCTGCCTGATCGCGTTCGTCGAGACGGGCCTGCTGATCGGGTTCTTCCTCCCCGGTGACACCCTCCTCTTCTTCACCGGTGTCTTCGTCGCGACCGGCGTGATCTCCCTGCCGGTGCCGCTGGTGATCCTGATGGTCGCCGCCGCCGCGTTCCTCGGCGACCAGCTCGGGTTCGTCATCGGCCGCGCGAGCGGGCCGCGGATCTTCGAGCGCAAGGACAGCGGGCTCTTCAGCCGCTCGAGCGTCGCCCGCACCCAGTCGTTCTTCGACCGGTTCGGCGGCTGGGCGGTCACCATCGCCCGCTTCGTCCCGGTCGTCCGCACCTTCGCCCCCGTCGCCGCCGGAGTCGGGAAGATGCACTACGCCCACTTCGTCGGCTTCAACGCCCTCGGCGCCGCCGTCTGGTCCACCGGCGTGATCCTCCTCGGCTTCTTCCTCGGGCAGATCCCCGGCGTCGCGGACTTCGTCGGGAAGTACATCGACATCGTCCTCGTCGGCATCGTCGTGATCAGCCTCGCCGGCATCGCCCTCACCTACTGGCGGCAGAGGAACCGCGCTGGCCGCGACGCCTGAGCGCCGCGCTCAACGGGTCGGGCGCGGTCGGCGGAGCGCGATCACCGCTACCAGCAGCATGAACACCGCGAGGGCCGCGAGCGTGACCGGGCCGGTGCCCAGGCCCAGGCCCTTCCGGTCGACCGGATCCGCGAGCCAGTCGCAGACCGAGGCGCCGAGCGGTCGCGTGACGACGTAGGCGGCCCAGAACGCGAGGACCGCGTTCCGCCCCGTGAACCGGTGCGCGAGCGCCGGCACCGCGATGACCGCCGCGAACAGGACCGCGGACGGCAGGTAGCCGAACCCGAGCGTCGACGCGGTCAGATCGCCCGCGGCCGTGCCGAGCGCGAAGGTCCCGGAGACGGCGAGCCAGTAGAACGCGGCGCGGCGCGGCGTCGTAATCGAGTGGATCGACAGCGTCCGCTCCGCCCGCCACCACAGGGCGAAGACCGCGGCGAGCGCCACCGCGAACCCGAGAGTCGAGACGAGGTACGGGACTCCGGCGACCACGTGCAGCACGTCGGCGGCCATCGTGCCGAAGACGCTCACCATCAGCACCGCCGTCCAGTACACCCACGGGATGTACCGGCGGGCCGCGAACTGCAGCGCGAGGGCCGCGAGGAACGCGAGCCCTGTCGCGCCGACCACGATCACCGGGTCGAACGCGGTCGCGAGGAAGTCCGACGCCGTCTCGCCCATCCCCGTCGTCAGCACCTTGAGGACCCAGAACAGCGCCGTCGCCTCGGGCACCGTCGAGGCGGCGTAGCGGCCGGCGAGGAGGCGGGAGCGGATCCGAGGGAGCGGAGGGCGGCGCTGATCGGTGAGATGCGTCATGCCGCCATGGTCGGGCAGTCTGCGGCACCCGGGGCTGGGGGCTTCGCCGGGTCCGTTGAACAAGCGCACAGCGACCCGCTCACCGGCAGCGCTGCCCGCTGCCTTCCGCCGTCATCTGGTCGGACGGTGCCCGGAGAAGCGCCGCCAACGGAACGACGGTGATGCAGCACGTTCGGTGTGCAGCCTGACCGCGAGCGGCGCCCAGACGATCAACGCCACCCCGGCGCCCAGGAGCAGCCCACCGACGGTGTCGGAGATCCAGTGCGCACCGAGGTAGGTGCGGCTGAGCATCATCGCCACCGTGTAGAGGGCACCGGCGATCCGGACCCACCACAGGGGGAAGACGATCGCGAGGACCACCGCGGTCGTGGCCGCGTTCGCGCTGTGTCCGGAGGGGAAGGAGCCGAAGTCGGCGTTCACGAGGATCTCCAGCGGCCGTGGACGCCCGACCGCGTTCTTGAGGATCTGCACCAGCAGCCCGCTGAGCGGCGCGGCGATCGCGAAGTACGTCGCAGCCCAGCGACCGCGCCAGAGCAGCAGCGCCGCGAAGACGACCAGAGGAATCACGATCGTCCCGAGGATCCCGCCGCCGAGGCTGTTCATCACCAGCGACGGGACCAGCCAGAACGTGGACCGGTGCTCGATGATCTCGTTCATCCAGGCGGTGTCGAACCCGAACGGCTTGTCGTGCTCGCGGTAGAAGATCAGCGCGGCCAGGAGGATGGTGAGCAGCACCGCGAGGCCCGCCGAGATCAGCGGCCATCGTCGCGCCGCCCGATACGCGATCGCACCGTCCGGTAGGGGTTCCCGGTTCGGCATCAGTGTCGTCCTCGTCTCTCGACGCGAAGCACGCCGCAGAAGTCCACGCTATGAACGAGCCGTCTGTGGCGGCGGCGGATTCCCCTGCATCCGTTGTGAAAGCACAGAGCCTCGACCCCCTCAGCTCGGTACCGACCTGATCGCGTTCGGGTACTTCGGGTCGTTGTGAGCAAACACAACGCAGCACGGCGCATCCCGAGCCGCCGCCCACTTCCCGACTGAGACTCTGCGGGCATGGACATCTCAACGACGGCAGCACCGTCCCGCGGCCGGCGGCTGCTCAGCAAGGTCCCCGAGGTCACCATCTGGTTCTGGATCATCAAGATCCTCTGCACCACCGTCGGCGAGAGCTTCGCCGACTGGATCAACATGGTCCTCGGCGTCGGCCTCATCGCGACCGCCGTGATCTTCATCATCGTCACCGCAGTCGTGCTCGCGATCCAGATGCGGCTGCGCCGCTACCTGCCCGCCGCGTACTGGCTGACCGTCGTCGTCATGAGCGTCACCGGCACCCTGCTCACCGACATCCTCACCGACCAGCTCGGCGTCCCCCTCTGGGCCAGCTCCCTCGTCTTCTCCGTGCTGCTCGCGATCGTGTTCAGCGTCTGGTACTCGAAGGAGCGCACCCTCTCCATCCACAGCATCGACACCGCCCCGCGCGAGGCGTTCTACTGGCTCACCGTCCTCGTCACCTTCGCGCTCGGCACCGCCCTCGGCGACTGGACTCTCGAGCTCACCGGCTGGGGCCCTGGCGTCTCGATCCTCCTGCCCCTCACGCTGCTCGCGATCGTCACCGGCCTCTGGCGCTACGGCGCGAACCCGGTCCTCGCGTTCTGGATCGCCTACATCCTCACCCGCCCCCTCGGCGCCAATATCGGTGACTGGCTCGGCCTGTCCCCCGACGAGCAGGGCCTCGGGCTCGGCACCTTCGTCACCAGCATCATCTTCCTGCTCGCGATCCTCGCCACCGTCGTCTACCTCTCCCTCAGCAAGGCCGATGTCGACAAGGGCGCATCCGAGCACTACACCACGCCAGTCGCCCGCGAACGCCGTTCACTCGTCGCCTTCGCGGTCCTCGCCGTCGCCGTCGTCGGGCTGCTCGCCTTCACCAACAGCCAGCCGCACACCAGTCCGGCACCGGAAGGCGCAGCCCCGGCCTGCGATGCGTCGGGAACGCTGTCCGCAGCTGACGCGAAGGCATCCGTTCAGACCGACTTCCCCTCCGCCGACGTGCAGAACTTCCAGACGATCACCGCCGACACCCTCGCCCTCGTCACCAGCGGCGATCAGGCCGGCGCGAAAGCCCGCGCCACCGACCTTGAGACCGCCTGGGACGACGCGGAGCCCGCACTGAGCGCCGCGAACTGCCAGACGTGGACCTACGTCGACCAGCAGATCGACCCCGTTCTCTCCTCCGTCCGCGCCGGCAGCCCCGACCCGGTTGTCGAGAAGACGAGCATCCAGGACCTGCTGACCACTCTCGCCGGACGCTGACATGAGGCGTCACGGTCTTCTTTTGCGACCCGAATCCGGCCTCCTCCGACCAATTGATCACTGCCGCCCTGCCCTGCCGCCGCCGCAGCGGCATCAGCGCGACTCAACACATCGATCGGAACCGGTCGGTGACAAATCGGTCCGCTATTGAACCCATGCTCGAGCTCGTAGACGCACTCCGAGCACACGGGGCTGCCGACCAGGCCGGCGTCCGCGAGGTGCTCCACCCAGGGGTGCGAGCACTCACCACAAACCTCAGCGAGCAGAACCCGGAACCGGGCGCGGCGCGAACGGCGAGCGTCAGCTCGCCGGCGCCACTGCGAGAGGCCGACCATCACGTGAGCGTAGCGAGCGCGCCACCAAGCAATCGCGCGCTTCGCCTCATCCGCATCGCCTCTGGCGTCCCGTTTGGGGATTCCCATACGGACGGTAACTAAGGATCTATCCGGCGGTGATCAGCTCGCCGGGCGCACCGAGAGACGCGAGGTCGACATCGCCCTGTGACGTCAGGAGCTCTCCGCTGATCCCGTCGTAGACGGCGGTGAAGACGTCCACCCGATGGAGGTCGAAGCCATAGGGCGCGTCCGTTCTCTCCGCGGGCGCGTGCACGGTCAGCGCCCACACCGGCTCGTCCGGTGCGACCCAGTAGTGATCCGCGAGAGCGGGGTCATAAGCGGCGAGCTCCTCGTACGTGGTTCCGACCGCGTAGATCGGGTACTGCTTCTTCTCCTCCGCACTGAGCGTCGAGAGGAGTCTTCCGGTGCCGTTGGCCAGGTCGAGCGCCGGGTTCGTCAGCTGCTGGACGTCGATGATCGGTCCCTCAGAGGCGGCGGTGGCAATGGGGGTGCCCGGCGGACCCTCTGTCGGAACGGTGGGTGTCAGGGCCTCCGTCGCCTCCGATGGTTCGGCAGGCGTCTCGGTGGAGATGGGGGTCGTGCTGGCGGTGGCGTCGATGGTGACGGGGCCGGAGCGGATGCGCATCGTCGTGGAGGTCTGGGTGAGGCTGACGTCCTCGGCACCCAGGACGTCCATCAGCCACTGCTCTCGTTCGCCAGCGGCGGCGAGGCAGCCGACGTAGGTCGTCGCGGGGCCCCCGCTGACGACCCACACGGACGTCTGCAGCCCCGCGGACTGGAGGTCGTAGGCCAGCGTGTTGCACGGCCCGTCGACGCTGAGCTTCGACCGGCCGTCGATGCCGATGATGCGAAGGCTGACGGGGTGATCGAGCAGCCATCCGCCTGATCCTTGATCGCCGATGACCGAGGTGGTCTCGTAGACGGACCTGGTCGCGTCCTCGGCGCTGAGCAGCTCGCCGGGTATCTGCGTCGTCGGTGGGGAACCGGGGCTGCCGGCGCTCGTCGCGCATCCACTGACGAGGAGCGCCGCGGAGAGGCAGAGGATTATGAGGGGGAGGACTCTCGCCCGCCTGACGGTCACTGGTCCACTCCGGTCTGCGTCGCGGGCGGATTGGTGCAGTCGACCGCGGTGGTCAGTCCCGTGAAGATCTCGATCCGGCCGCCCTCCTGGCACACCTGAGTTCCTGCGAGGGAGAACAAGGCTGCGTCAGTCCCGTCTGCGTCGGTCCCCGTGAGCGCAGCGCACGCCGCTGCGAGCGACGCAGTGGACTGCTTCGCGGGCGTCTGGATCTCGCCCGACAGGGCAACGCCCTGCCCGTCCTGTTCCCAGCAGGTGACGGGCGCTGCGACCGGAGTGCCGCGCTCCGTCGTCACCGCCGTGAGGACTGCCGCGCTGAGGACGGCGCCGGCGATGCCGGCGAGCGTCACCGCCGCGGCCTGGCGAAGACGTCGGCGGCGGCGGATTCGGTCCGCGAGGCGTGCGCTGATGCGCTCGAGCTGCTCATCGCTCAGGTCACGACTGTCCATGGTCCTCTGTCCGTTCCGTCAGGGCTCTCGTCACCGATGCCCGTGCCCGCGAGAGGCGATTGCGGACCGTCCCGTGGGACAGGCCGAGGGAACGCGCGGCATCGCTGTAGCTGAGGTCGTCCTCGATGCACGCCGTCCAGATCGCACGGTCCGTCGCGCTCATCTGCTCGACCAGACGTCGCACGTCCAGCAGCCGCTCGCTCGCCTCCGCGTCGACGCCGCGAGAGGCGGTGTCGTCGGAGAGGGGCAGGTGGCGTCGGCGCTGCTCGCGGCGATTGGTCGAGAAGCTGAGGTTGCGTACCGTGACCAGCAGCCAGGGCAGCACCGACTTCCCCACGATGCGCACGCCCGAGCGGCGCTGCCAGAGCAGGAAGAAGCTCTCCTGCACGACGTCCTCGGCATGACCGGCGTCCGCGAGGAAGCTTCCCGCGGCGCGGTAGAGCGCGCGGCCGTGCATCCGGAAGAGAGCATCCAGCGCCGAAGGGTCACCACCGCGAAGACGATCCACCAGCGTCACCTCAGTAGCACCGACCATCCGACATCACCCCCTCAGTAGTGAATGCCCTCAGAGCACGGTTTCGTCTCAGACTGCACGGACGAACGTCGCCGGTCCCGCAATGCGTCTGTGACCGATCGCCTTGCGGACGCTCTCGGTCGCGAGCCGGTTGCTCCTCGTGGTGAGAGCCGCATCACGCCTACTCTTCTCCCGTGGGCGGACTCGAGCTGGGCAGCGGTCGAGGCCGTTTCTCGCCCATTGAGGGGAGACGCCGTGGTTGAAGGTCTGGACAGTTGGGATCCGAGCGGGCTCTCGCCGGACCGGCAGACGCCACCCCGCCAACGACGGTCGGTGAGACTGTCGATCGCGCTGGGCGCTCTAGCCGTCGTGGCGGCCGCGGGTTCTGTGGGTAGGTGATCTGCTGTTCGGAGTGCATGGCCCTTCCCACTACGTCAGCATCACCAACGACACCGGAGCCTCACTCACCTGGTCCTGCTCCTGGTCCGATCTTCACCTCGCCGCCGGGGAGACGGGTCAGCTGCGCATCCTCGACCAGCCCGACCAGGACTACGGCTGCGTCCCACAAGCAGCGACCCCCTTCGTAGCGGCGGCGCACAACAACGACATCTGCCCGTCACTGAACTCCATGACCGAGGGAAGGCAGTTCACGGCAACCGACTTCGCGAAGACATACCGCTGCCCGTAGCTGATGCGCGCTTGCGGCGTCGTTCCGAGCTGGCTCGACAGCTGTTCGGGATCATCGCGTCGGGCGGGCGCACCGAGAGCAGCTGTCGGCACGTCCCCCTCGGTCCGGAGGACGGCTAGACCGGCGTCGTACACGGGAGCGCAGAGAACGGCTGCAGCCGCGATCGTCGCTCCCGCGACGACGAAAGGGCGTCCGCGCTCTCTGGGCTCATCCACGAGCCCGGCCACGAGCAATGCGCTGTGGCCCCTGAGGGAACTGCGGCCACTCCATCCGGTCGCCCCAACCTCACGAGAAAGGGAGGAGCGGGGATGACGGCGGATGACCTGCTCTCCCTCAACCCGTTCCGCTTCCCTTCGGACGAGATTCTGCGTGTCGGTGAAGTGTCGCTGCGCGATGACCTCCCTGCGGGGCGCTCGCAGCCGCCTCTGTTGTTCCGGTTCTTGATCGATCCCGTGAAGTGCAGTGCATGATGTCCCGATGACCGTTGGAGAGCCCCCGCGACCGAGTGCAGCGACGCCCGTCGTTCTCGCCTTGGTCTTCGGCGGTCTCGCAGCCGTCATGGGAGCGGTTGCCTCCATCTACATGTGGGACCCGAGCGAGACGTGCCGGACCCGCGGCGGAGGCAGCCTGACCGGAGAGGGGTTCCTCTGGAACCCGCTGTGCTCGGACGGTTCGACCGTTCAGCCGACATGGATGACGTTGACGACTGCTGCGGCGTTGATCGTGGCTGTGACATGCGTCGTCCTCGCGGCCATCCGACGAGCTGAACGCGACGGACAGGAAACGGCGTCGTCCGACGTTCTGCACGACTTCTCGCGCCAGACCCTGCCGGAGGACAACCGGCTCCGCAAGCTGGGCGACGAATGGTGAGAGACGGCGGCTCCCAGGGGTTCTATCGTCCCGCCGTCGCGATGCGGCGTGCGTCGGTCCACGAATCGGCGTTTAGGTGATCGCTCGACGATCCCCATAAGGGACGCGCACAAGGCGCTCGGGTTCGCGAGACTGAACTGATGTCGGGGTTGCTGGTCATCGATCTCGTGTCGCGCGTGATCAGAGCCCGCCGCGGCCGAGCCGCGACGCACGAGAGGTGACGCGCCCGACGTCGGGAATCAGCACGCCTCATGGTCCACGGCGACGGAGGACCGGACGTCAACCAGCCGATCTGCGGCGTCGGCTCAGCGCCCAGACGAGCGCGCCCGCGAGGATCACCGCGCAGGTCAGCCCGGCGACGTGCAGGACGAGCGACGGCACGCCGTTCTCGGGGAGCAGGAAGCCGTACGGCACCCACCCGTCGGTCGCCCCGCGGACGAGCACGACGACGACCCAGACGATCGGGTAGGGCAGGACGACCCACAGCCGGCGCCAGGAGAGCGGCCCGCGGTCGTTGACGACGATGAAGTCGAGGAGGACGAGCGCGGGGAGCACCACGTGCAGGACGGCGCTGACCCAGGGCGGGGCCGTCCCGGTACCGGGAACGAGGGTGTTGTAGATCACGGCGACGACGATCGAGTAGGCCGTCGCCGCGCCGCGGACGTAGCTCAGCCACACGGGCGTCGGACGGCGGGCGAGCGCGACCGATCCGGCGACGATCAGCACCGCGCTCGCGAGCAGGCTGGTCTGGTTCGTGAAGTAGCCGAAGTAGTCGAACGGATTCGGGTCGCCGACCGCAATGCTCAGCGCATAGGTGTGGAGGATCACCGCGACGGCGGCTGCACCGACGGCGATGCGCGCTACACCCACGAATGGGCGGGTCGGTGCCGGGGAACTCATCGGGTCAGCCTAGGAGCCGTCGGGCTTCCTGACGACCCGCAGCAGACCGGCTGACAGCGGTCAGCCCGCCGGCACCGTCCGCATCTCCTCGCCCACCGAGGTGTGCAGATCGCCGCTTCGACTGGGGCTCTGCACCATCGATGACTCTGTCCGAGTGCGAATGACGGGGGTCCGTGTCACCCTGACTGCATGGGTTAACTCCCGGCCGGCGCTGGGCTCTGCCTCTCCCCTTCGTCTCTTCCCAGCCGGTGCAGCACTGACGGGATCGGGCAGGCTCGCCTGGCTAGCGCTACCGAGGGGTGGGTGCTTGCATGGCCCTCATGTCGACCCCATTCACGCCTCAGCCCTCCTCGCCCCGCGCGGAACCGCACGACAGCGCGATTTCAGGGCGGCTGAACTGGTTGCGAGCGGGCGTGCTCGGCGCGAACGACGGCATCGTCTCGGTCGCCGCTCTCGTCGTGGGTGTCGCCGGAGCGACGACCGCCACGGCACCGATCCTGACGGCGGGCGTCGCAGGGGTCGTCGGCGGTGCGATCTCGATGGCGCTCGGCGAGTACGTGTCGGTGAGCAGCCAGAGCGACAGCCAGCGCGCACTGATCGCGAAGGAGCGGGTCGAGCTGGCCGAGGATCCCGACGGGGAGCTCGAAGAACTCGCCTGGCTCTATCGAGCGCGTGGCCTGACCCCGGAGACAGCGCATCAGGTCGCCCGCGAGCTGACCGAGAACGACGCTCTGACCGCACATCTGGAAGCGGAGCTCGGATTGAACGAGGAAGCGGTCGCCAGCCCGCTCGCCGCCGCCGGCGCCTCGGCGCTGGCGTTCCTCCTGGGAGCCGTGCTGCCGCTGCTGGCGATCCTGCTCCCTCCGCCGGACTGGAGGGTTCCGGTGACCTTCGCCGTGGTGCTGATCGCCCTCGCCGCGACCGGATACATCAGCGCACGGGTCGGCGGCAGCCCGGCTCTGCGCCCGATGATCCGCATCGTCGTCGGCGGCGCTCTGGCCCTCGCGGCGACGTTCCTGATCGGCCTGCTGCTCGGCACGTCCGGCGCAGTCTGATGTCCCGGATCCTCGTCGTCGAGGACGACCCGCAGATGGGTGCCCTCGTCGAGCGGGGACTGCGGGAGGACGGCTACGACGTGCAGCTCGTCGACAACGGCGTCGACGCGCTGATCGCCTTCACCGCGGGAGACGTCGATGTCGCCGTCGTCGACGTGATGCTGCCAGGGATGACCGGGTTCGAGGTCTGCCGACGGATGCGGGAGTCGGGCAGCACCGTCCCGGTCGTGCTGATCACGGCGCGGGACGCCGTCGAGGACCGGATCTTCGGGCTGGACTCGGGCGCCGACGACTACGTCACCAAGCCGTTCCACTTCGGCGAGCTGAGCGCCCGGATCCGCGCACAGATCCGGCGCCGAGCCAGCGGCCCGCAGCCAGTGGTCCAGATCGGAGCGCTGCGCCTGGATGCCCTGTCCGTGCGCGCGACGGTCCGAGAGCGTCCCTTCGCGCTGAGTGTCAAGGAGCTCACGCTGCTGCGCTTCTTCGCCGTGCATCTCGATGAGGTACTGACCCGGACGGAGATCCTCGCCGAAGTGTGGGGGTCTACGGAGACGTTCGAGCCGACCCTCGTGGATCAGTACGTCAGCTACCTCCGCAAGAAGCTCGCCCTCGCCGACACAGGCCTCCGGATCACGACCGTCCGCGGCGCCGGATACCGGCTGGAGCGCGCCGAGTGAGGCTGCTGCGCTCCCTGTCGATCCGCTCCCGGATCACCCTCGGCAGCCTCCTCGTCGCGCTGATCGGGGTCGGCGTGATCACCCTCGTGCTGCACGGGCAGGTCCGCAGCATCGTCGTCGCGTCCGAGGTGACCGTCGCCGAGGGCGACCTCGCCCCGTATCTCGCCGATCTGGGATCGGACCCGACCGAGACCCCCGACCCTCCGGCCGAGGGGATCCTGATCTTCGCGCGCGCTCCCGGCGGAGCGGTCCCCGTCGATACGATGCCGCACGACGTCCACGAGGTTCTGGAGCGCAGCACCGGCAGCGACGGCACCTCGACGGTGATGACCGACGAGGACGTCCGGTTCACGATCGTCTCCCGGACCCTGGACACGAGTGCGGGCACGTGGGAGCTGTGGGCGGCTCGCAGCGGCGCCGGCAGCGACCTGACCGTCGCGGCCCTGGACCGGACGCTGCTCGTCAGCGCCGCGGCCCTCGTGATCCTGTCCGCCCTCGCCGCATGGCTGCTCACCGGCGCCGCCCTGCGTCCGGTCGAGCGGATGCGCCGCACCGCCGCGTCGCTCGGCGACCGGCACGGCGGCGAGCTTCCCGTAGGCCCGGCGACTGATGAGCTGTCGGATCTGGCGGAGACGTTGAACGCGTTCATCGCTCGGACGCGGGACACCGCCGATCGGGAGCGGCAGATGGTGTCCGCGGCAAGCCACGAGATCCGCACGCCGCTGGCAGTCGTCATCACCCAGCTCGAACTCGCGCACCGGCACTTCGGCGACGCGGACGCCCTCGAAGAAGAGATCCGCGCCGCCGAGGGGTCCCTCGCCCGCCTGTCCCGCCTGGCGACGAACCTCCTGGAGCTCTCCCAGCTGGACGCCGCCCCGCCCGTCACCGCGCGCGCGACGGCGAGCGAGCTGGAGACCGAGCTGATGGACTCCGTCGACCGGCTGAGGACGATCACCGGCGGCACCGGCCCCGACATCGAGCTCGATACCGCGATCGAGCGCGCCGACGCGCCCTACCCGCTCTCGGTGAGCGCGTTCTCGCGGATCCTCGACAATCTCGGCGCGAATGCGATCGCCGCAACACCTCCTGCCGGACGCATCACCCTCCTCCTCGAGCAGCACGATTCCACCCTCGAGCTGAGCGTCCGGGACACTGGGCACGGCATCCCGGAGGAGTTCGTGCCGCACGCGTTCGAGCGCTTCTCTCGACCCGACGAGGCGCGCACCAGCCGCGACGGCGGCAGCGGGCTCGGGCTCGCCCTCGTCGCAGCTCTCGTTGACACCGCGGACGGATCGGTCACCATCGAGAACTGTCGACCCGCCGGAGTGAGGGTGACGGTCGTGCTGCCCGAGCGGTGACATGTGATACCTCGAACACGAATCGGGCTCCGGCGGGGAATCGGCACGCATCCCTCATAGTCGACACCAAGACTCCCCCGCGACGGTAGGAGCGCGCCCCCGGAAACCCGAGGTCGGCGCATGCGACACCGACCGGAGGGCGCCGCCGTGAGCACCACGATCCGACCGACCAACGCACCCGCACCCCACGCGCCGACCACGCTGCGGCGGTCGCAGGCCGACCGCGAGCGATCCCTGCGTCGGCGCCTGCGTTCCGCGGACGCGCTCGTCACCGCCGGCTGGGTCTCGGTCGCCCTCGCCATCGCGCTCTACCTCGCAGCCGGCGGGCCCGCGGAGGCCACCGATATCGCCGGAGCTCTCACGGCCGCAGGGATCGTCGCCGGCCTCGTCGGCACCGACCTGATCCTGGTCATGCTCGTCCTCGCCGCCCGGATCCCCTGGATCGATCGCACCTTCGGCCAGGACACCGCGATGGCGCTGCACCGTCGCCTCGGCAAGCCCGCCCTGTCTCTGATCCTCGGGCACGGTGCCCTGCTCACCGTCGGCTACGCCCTCACCGACGGGCTGACGCTGTGGAACGAGACACTCGCTCTGTACTCCGGCGCCGACATGCTCCTGGCGCTGCTCGGCAGCACCCTGCTGGTGCTCGTCGTCGTCACCTCCCTCGTCGCCGTGCGCCGCCGCTTCGCGTACGAGGCGTGGCACGCGATCCACCTCCTCAGCTACGCGGCGGTCCTCGTCGCCGTCCCCCACCAGCTCTCCGCCGGCCAGGTCCTCGCCGAGAGCACCCCGCAGCGCGTCTACTGGCTCGCCCTCTACGTCCTGGCGTTCGGAGCGATCGCCAGGTTCCGGTTCGCGGTGCCGGTCCTCACGACGCTGCGGCACCGGATCCGGGTCGAGGCCGTCGAGACGATCGCCCCCGGCGTCTTCTCGCTCCACCTCTCCGGCCGCGACCTCTCCCGCCTCGGCGTGATCGGCGGGCAGTACGCGATCTGGCGGTTCTGGAGCCGCGGCACCTGGTGGCATGCGCACCCGATCTCCTTCTCCGCCGTCCCGACCGACACCCGCGCTCGGATCACCGTCCGCGCACTCGGAGCCGGGACCGACCGTCTCGCACGACTGCGCCCCGGGACCGCGGTCTCGATCGAGGGGCCCTACGGGATCTTCACCGACGTCGCCCGCACCGCCCCGCGGCTCGCGATCATCGCCGCCGGCATCGGCATCACCCCCGCCCGAGCGCTCCTCGAGCACGGCGGCCTCCGACCCGGCGAGGCCACCGTCCTGCTGCGCGCCACCGACGACTCCCAGACCTACCTCTGGGACGAGACTCGGACACTGGTCCGCAGCAGCCGCGGCGCGCTGTTCGGGATGATCGGCCGGCGGCCCGCAGGGCTGGCGACGTGGATGTCCGCCGAGTCCGTCGCCCGAGGTGTGACGATCACCTCGGCACTGCCGGGCCTGCTCGAATCCGACCTGTTCGTCTGCGGTCCCACCGCCTGGACCGACCTCGTCGTCCGCGACGCGCGAGCGGCAGGCCTGCCCGACCGGCAGATCCACGTGGAGAGGTTCGACTGGTGAGAACACGAGCAGCAGTCGCCAGCGTCCTCGCCTCCCTCGCCGTCCTCGTCGGCGGCTGGCAGATGGGATCCGCCGGCGCCACCGGTTCCCCGCTCGCCACCGGAACGAGCGCCACCACGGCCACGGACCCGACATCCCCCGCGGCGACCACGCCGACCTCGGCCGGCGCCCCCGCCTCGACGACGCCCTCCGCCGGCGCGCCCACCGACCCGTCGGCCGGTACGAGCTCGACGGCCACTGCGAGCCCGTCCGCCTCGGCCGACGGCACGTGGACCGGCTCATCTGTTCCGACTCGCTTCGACGCTGTGCAGGTCGCGATCACCGTCGCCGGCGGGCAGATCACCGACGTCACGGCCGTGCACCTCACGGACAAGGACGGCCGGTCCGTGTCGATCTCGCACCGGGCCGCGCCGATCCTGCGTCAAGAAGTCCTCGCCGCCCAGTCCGCGAACGTGCAGGCGGTCAGCGGAGCGACCTACACCAGCGACGGGTACCTCACCTCCCTGCAGTCGGCGATCGACCAGGCCGGACTCTGACCGTGCACACGTTCACGACGATGGGCACCGTCGTCAGCCTGCGCGCCGCCGACGACACCCCGGTCGGCGACGTCGAAGCCGTCTTCGCCGACGCCGACGCCCGCTTCAGCCTGTACCGGCCGGAGTCGGAGGCGTCCCGGATCGCCCGCGGCGAGCTCGCGCTGACGGCCGCGTCCGAGCAGATGCGGACCGCCTACACCGAATCGCTGCACTGGCGAACGGCGACGGACGGCGCCTTCACCCCGCACCGGCCCGACGGGGTCATCGACCTCGCCGGAACCATCAAGGCGACCACCATGGCGCGCGCGGCCCGGCTGCTCGGAGACGGCGAGTGGCTCCTCGACGTCGGTGGCGACGTCCTCACCTCGCCCTTCGGCAGCTGGAGGGTCGGGATCGTGGATCCCGACGACCGGCAGGCACTGCTCTGCGTCGTCCCGCTCGGCGACGGGCGCCGCGCGATCGCCACCTCCGGGACGGCTGAACGCGGAGAGCACGTCTGGCGCCGACCTGCCGAGCCCGGTGACGTCCCCTTCGTGCAGGTGTCCGTGATCGCCGAGGACATCGTCACCGCCGACGTCCTCGCGACCGCGATCCTCGCCGGCGGCGTCGGGACGCTCGACACCGTCACCGACCGCTTCGACGTCGACGTCCTCACCATCGACGCCGCCGGTGCCCTTCTCGTGACCGACCGGCTCCGCCGCCTGATCGCACCGGCGAGCCGGCACACGTCCTGACTCCGCTCGGTCGGCTCCTCGCATATCGGCGGTGAAGCGGGGAGTCGGCTCGGAGGACGGGCGAGTGATCGTTCGAGGGCTCACACGAACACGTCCAACGGCAGAGCGCGCAGGGCGGGGCGCGTTAGCGTCACGAGGACAGCCCCCCTCTCGACCGAAGGCGCCCCCGATGAACGACTGGCAGATCAACGGCCTCCCCCTCCACCCGCTCCTCGTGCACGCCGTCGTGGTTCTGCTCCCCCTCGCCGCACTGATGCTCATCCTCGGCAGCCTCTGGCCGGCCGCCCGCCGCAAGTTCG
Organism: Rathayibacter sp. AY1C7; assembly: GCF_002931865.1. Taxonomy (NCBI): domain Bacteria; kingdom Bacillati; phylum Actinomycetota; class Actinomycetes; order Micrococcales; family Microbacteriaceae; genus Rathayibacter; species Rathayibacter sp. AY1C7. Next base: position 54,760 of record NZ_PSWB01000009.1, read on the forward strand.
GGATCCTCACCCCGATCATCGCCCTCGCCGCGCTGATCGCCGTCCCGCTCACCACGCAGGCCGGAGAAGCGCTCGAACGACAGACGGAGCCGTCCGCGATCCTCGAGAAGCACACCGAGCTCGGCGACCACCTGCTCCCCTGGGCTGCCGGCCTGTTCCTCGTCGCCCTGGTCCAGTGGCTCTGGTTCCGCCGCACGCGACGAACCGAGGACCGAGCCGCCACCACCCGCCGCCCCCTCGTCGGAATCGTGCTCGCCGTCGCAGCGATCGCCATCTCCGTCGGAGCGACCATCGACGTGATCCGCATCGGCGACTCCGGCGCACAAGCCGTCTGGTCCGACTCCACCTCGAGCACCAGCACCGATCAGGCACCCGCGCCCGACAGCGACGACGACTGACCCACCCGCTCTCGGGCACTGCCCTCTCCGGCTGACACCGCCCCCTCTTCGCAGGAGGATGGTGTGAGTGCCTCAGCACTCGACGCCATCTGCGAGGTCCTCGGCTGCCAGGTGGGCGACATCCTGACTCACGTGCCGGACGACGTCGGGAGCAGTACGGATCGGCTCGGTGACCGAGCGGCCCGCTGACACGTCGCACCTCGGTGGTCGACTGGTCACCGCGGGCGTCGTCCAGCTGGTGGCCGTCGTCGCGCTCAATGTGCTGGGGCCGATCGTGCCCGTCTGAAGGATCTCCGGCCCGAGCGCTCAGGGTCCACTGCGGTCCCCGATCTGTCGCCTCTGCTCTGCTGGGCGATCGCCGCGGCGGTGTTCCTCGTCTGGGCCTGGTCGACGGCGTGGCCGGCCGGCCCGGAACGCACCCGCGACCTCGCCCGCCACGAGGACCGGTCCCGGAAGCTGGTCGACTCGCTCATCATCGCCGCCACCTTCTTCAGCCTCGTCCTCGTGGTCGTCGCACTCCTCCGCAGCCAGCAGAAGGACCCCGTCGGATCCGCGGCCGCGATCCTCGCGGTCGTCGGGGTCGTCGCGGCCTGGGCGCTCGTCAACACCGTCTACGCCTTCAAGTACGCGCGCATGTACTACCTCGACGACCGCCACCGCTTCGACTTCGACCAGGACGAGGAACTGTCCTACAGCGACTTCGCCTACACCGCGTTCTCGATCGGGATGGCCTACAGCGCGAGCAGCATCACCCAGTCCTCCACCCCCTCACGCCGCGTAGCCCTGGCCCACGCCCTGCTGTCCTACTTCTTCGGCACCTTCGTCGTCGCCGTCGCCATCAACCGGATCACCGGCCTCACCCAGGGAGGGTGAGGAGCGCCGCACATCCTCAGGCAGGCGTGTCGGAGCTCGATACTGATGTCATGGCATCACCGCTCGTCTCCGACGTCGCTCACTCCGGTCTCACCGTGGCCGACCTCGACGACGCGCTGGTGCTGTGGTGCTCCGGTCTCGGGTTCGTGCTCGAGCGCACCTTCACGCTCGACGTGGAGGTCACGGCGGCGACCACCGGCGTCCGTGGAGCCGTGATCCGCGCAGCGACGGTGACACTCGGCCCCCACCGGGTGGAGCTGCTGCAGTACGACCCGCCCCGACAGCTCGAGTCCGCCGGCTCGCCCGCACAGGTCGGCACGGTGCACATCGCGCTCTCGGTCTCGGACCTCGATCGTGTCCTCGAGCTCTGCGCTGGACACGGCTGGAGACCGGTGGGGACACCTCACCGGATGACCGCTGGCGCCCGAGCCGGCACGCGCATCATCTACCTCGAAGGAGCCCTCGGCGGATTCCTCGAACTGATCGCGCCCCCACAGCTCCCGTAGTCCGCGTCGGCCGATCGCAGTGCGCGCCCGACCTCTCAGCCCGCCAGCCTCGCCATCCACTCCTCCACCGCGTCGGGCGTGCGCGGCATCGCCGCCGAGAGCAGGATCGACGACGTCTCCGTGACCACGAGGTCGTCCTCGATCCGGATGCCCAGGCCCCGCAGCTCGGCGGGGACCGTCAGGTCGCCGAGCTGGAAGTAGAGGCCGGGCTCGACGGTGAGGGTGTGGCCGGCCGCGAGCACTCCGCCGAGATACGTCTCGTGCGGAGCGTGGTTGCAGTCGTGCACGTCCATCCCGAGCATGTGCCCGGCGCGGGAGATGCTCCACCGGCGGTGGTACGACGCCGACGGGGCCATGGCCTCGTCGACGGAGCAGCGGATCAGGCCGAGGTCGATCAGCCCTTCGGTGAGGGCTCGCCCGCACGCGTCCTGGTAGTCCTGGAAGCGCACTCCCGCGCGCAGGGAGTCGATGCCGGCCTGCTGCGCGCGCAGCACGATCGAGTACACGTCCCGCTGCAGCGGGGTGAACTCGCCGCTGACCGGGACGGTGCGGGTGATGTCGGCGGCGTAGAGCGAGGGCAGCTCGACGCCCATGTCCATCAGGACGAGGTCGCTGTCGGCGAGGGGCCCGGTGTTCCGCGTGTAGTGCAGGGTCGTGGCGTGCGCTCCCGAGGCGACGACCGATCCGTAGGCCGGCCCCTGTCCCTCGACCAGGGCGCGGCGGGCGAAGGTGCCCTCGAGGTAGCGCTCGCCGCGGGGCATCGCGCGGGCGACCGGCCACGCCTCGAGGCAGTCGTCAAATCCCCGCGCCGTGCCGTCGACGGCGAGCTGCAGCCGTCCGATCTCCCAGTCGTTCTTGATCAGGCGCAGCTCGTCGAGCGTCGACTTGAGCACGAGGTGCGGTCCGAGCTCCGGTCCGCAGATGCTCCGCACCAGCTCGTCGATGCTCTCGTCGAGGGTGGGCAGGACCCGGATGCGCCGGGCCCGCCGCGCGGCCCGCTCCACGTCGCGCGTGAAGTCGGCCAGCGGCCGGGTCTCGATGCCCAGCGCCGCCTGCGTCTCGGCGAGCGACGGCCGCGGCCCGACCCAGAGGTCGCCGAGCGCGTCGTTCTGCCAGAACTCGTCGCCGTCGCGGCCGGAGGGAGCCCGCAGGTACAGGATCGAGCCGGCCTCCCCTCCCGTCGTGTCGACGACGAGCACGCTCTCGGCGACTCCGTTGCCCGTCAGCCACACGTGGTCGGTGCCCGGGCGGAAGCGGTGGTCGCTGTCGTTCGAGCGCACCCGCGGCAGGCCGGAGGGGATGATCAGCAGCTCGGCGGGCAGCGCCTGCGCCAGTCGCGACCGGCGCTCCGCGGTGTAGGCGAGCACCGGCTCGTCGGAGTCGATCACCGGCTCCGGATCGGCCCAGCCGGCGGTCATGAACGCGCCGTCCCCGGGGAGCGGGCTGCGGTTCACGGCCCTCGGCATGCTCCAGAGTGCGGACTCCTCTGCCCGGGCCTCCTCCACAGCGCTCACGCGCCCGCCCGCTCCAGCGCGTGCGGTCGCTGGACAAAGCGCGGGCCGGCTCGACGACCTCAATCTGCGCATCCTCGCCGTCCTGCGCGAGAACGGGCGCATCTCGATGTCAGCCTTGGCCGAGCGGGTGAACGTCTCGCGGGCGAGCGTCTACAACCGGGTCGAGCAGCTGACCGCATCCGGCATCATCACCGGGTTCTCGGCCCTGGTCGATCCGGGGAAGGTGGGGCTCGACGTCTGCGCCCTGGTGTTCGTGACTGTGCACCCGCAGTCGTGGCACCGGTTCCGCGAGGGCATCCTCCAGATGCCCGACGTCGAGTACTGCTGCATCACGACCGGCGAGCACGACGCGATGCTCCTGGTCCGCTCGCTCGACATCGGCGGCGTGCACGACTTCGTCACCGGCGTGGTCGCGGCCCGGCCAGAGGTGAAGTCGGTGGTCTCGGTCGTCGTGCTCGACGAGGTGGTGCGCAAGGCCTATCTGCTGCCCTCCGACATCCCCGACCGCTCCGGATCGACGAACCGGCTCGGCATGACGCGGTTCACCACCGCGGGGAACGGCCGCGACGCGGCGCGCTGAGCGTCAGACCTCGACGCAGATGCTGACGTGGTCGTCGCCGTCGATCTCGAACTCCTCGACGAGCCGCAGCAGGCCCTCGCCGTCGAGCTCGACGCGGCTGCCGCCGGTGCCGCTGACCACGGTCCCGCCGTCGATCAGCTGGTGCACGAACGAGACCTGCAGGGCGTCGCCGGTGCGCGTGCCCACGAACCGGCCGAAGGTCACGGTGTCGCCGACGTCGTCGCCCCAGACCACTCCGTCGCGCTCGGAGTAGTGGAACCGCGACGGCGACTCCGGGTCGACCGCGCTGTTGGTCGAGGAGGTCATCACGAACTCGCGGCCGTCGAGACTGGGGGCGGTGGTGGCGTCGTTCAGGTCATGGAGTATGCCGGAGAGGTCGAGGTGTCCTGGCCGCGGGCCGATTTCGTCTCATCCTTCGGGTGGCGAACCCGTGGAACTGTACGAAAGTGTCGTCACGGCGTCCCTCCACGGTTCATTCGTCTGCGGTCGCGGACCGACCGACGTCGCTCGGATCGCGCCGAAGGCCCTCCGGCGTGGAGCGGGCGACTCCACGGACAGGACGTCGTCCGGTGTCTGCGAGGCGTCCGGACCTCCCCGGCCGCCTCGATGCTCCAGCGATTCGTCCGCGATCGGATTCTTTCCCGTACTCTCAAAACCCGTACGGGGAATGAATCGGGGCTCATTCGCATCCGATTCGAATTCAGCATCTTGGGGGCGCAATGGATCCGCAGCAATCGGTGAACAGGGATCGCGCCGTGTGCGCCAACGCGAGGAGCGACGGATGACGGGATCGAGCACGGCAGGGGCCGTCGTGAAGCGCCCCGAGTCGCGAGAGTGGATCGACTTCGCCAAGGGCGTCGCGATCAGCCTCGTCGTGCTCTACCACTCGTCGTTGTTCCTCGGATTCTTCGACCTCGCGGGGTACGTCCCGAAGCTCCGGACCGTGCTCCTCTACTTCCCCATGCCCGTGTTCTTCTTCATCGCGGGCCTCACGGCCGCCCGGATGCTGACGTGGACGTTCGCCGAACTGTGGCGCCGCCGAGTGCTCGCGCTGGTGTACCTCTACCTGCTGTGGTCGTTCATCCGGGTCGTCTTCTACCTCATCGTCCCGTTCTCACGGTCGGAGGCGACCTCGCCGACGGACCCGCTCAACGTGCTGGTGCTGCCCATCCTGCCGTCGAGCAGCTACTGGTTCATCTGGGCTCTCGCGATCTTCAGCATCCTCGCCTGGCTGATCCGCAAGGTGCCCCGATGGATCCAGCTCTCGGTGGCCGGGCTGCTGGCCGTCGCGGCGACGACCACCGGCCTGCTGGACACCGACAACATCGGCTGGGACCGGGTGCTCCAGAACTTCATCTTCTTCCTCGTGGCGATGTTCATCCCCCGCACGTTCTACCGCTTCGCCGCTCGCGTGAAGCTCTGGCAGGCGCTCGCGCTCGCGGTGGCCTACCTCGGCATCATCGCGGTGATCGTCGCCTTCGACGCCAACCGCATTCCGGGCGTCATCCTGATCGCCAGTTCGGTCGCGATCATCGCGGGCATCGCCGGCTCCCAGTACCTCGTCAAGGTCCGCGCACTGAAGATCTTCGTCACCATGGGGCAGCAGAGCTTCCAGATCTATCTCCTGCACCTCTTCGTGATCGCGGTCGTCGTCGCATTCGTCCCCCTGCTCGGCGAGACGAATGTCCCAACCCTCCCGGCGACGGTCTTCCCGGTCGCCCTGACGGTGTTCTCCCTCTGGGCGTCGCTGTTCATCTTCCAGTCGCTGCGGCGCTTCTCCTGGCTGTGGGTGAGCCCGTTCAGCACCGGCAAGTCCCAGAAGAAGCGCCTCGCCGCCAGGAATGCGAGATCAGCCGAGGTCCAGCCCACCGCGGTCGAGTCCGCAGCTCCTGTCGCCCCGGCCGACGAGCCCGCTGACGCGGGGACTGCGGGCAGACCGGAGAAGGACTGACCGGCGAGCACCTCCCGGGCGACTCCCCGGGCGACCCTTCTGCAGGCCCGAGTCGTCTCGGGCGCTGGTGAGTCCGCCTCAGACCGGGCCGGCCCGCGCTGCTCGGTCTCGGGTGAGCCGAGGGAGCAGTCGGACGAGGACGACCATGCCGACGAGTTCCACGAGGGTCTGCGTGACGACGACGACGGGCGCGAGCGACAGCGGTGCCGGGAGCGCGAGTGCGAGGGGCAGCACGACGAGCGAGTTGCGGGTCGCGCCGCTGAACACGAGGGCGCGCGTCGCGGGCACGTCGAGCCGGAAGACGCGTCCAGCACCCAGCCCCAGAGCGGTCATGACCACGAGGAATCCCGCGTAGAGCGGGACGAGGACGAGAAGCCGGCCGGCCGAGGCGCCCACGGCGCCGGCCTGGGAGGCGACGACGGTGAAGAGCGTGGCCGTCATGAGCGGCACCATGAGCCCGAGCATCGTGGACTCGACGATCCGGCCGGACACGTGTCGGCGCGCCAGGGCCTGCACCAGCCCGGCCGCGGACAGCGGCACCACGATCAGCAGCAGGAACGCCCGCGCGAACGGACCGGCGTCGACCACCGCCACCCCCGCAGGACCGATGAAGAGCACCAGATACACGGGGAGGAGGAGGATCTGCGCGAGCATCAGCAGCGGTGCGGCGGCGAGCAGCCGGTCGGACGCCCCTCCGGCGAGCCCGGCGAACACGATCACGTAGTCGATGCACGGCGTCAGGAGCACCAGGAGGACCCCGAACAGCAGCACCGGAGTGTCGGCGACGAATCGGGACAGCCCGTAGGCGACGAGCGGCACGACGACGAAGTTCAGCACCCCGACCGCGGCGAGGAAGCGGCCGTCGCGCAGAGACCGTCCGATCGCGGCGAACGGGACCCCGAGGAACGTGGCGAACAGCAGCAGCGCGAGCACCGGTTCGATCGCGACCTCGAGGTGGTGCGCGGCGGGCAGCAGCAGTCCGAGAGCGGCGCCGGCGGCGATCGCGGCGAGGTAGAGCGGGATCTGGCGGTGCTCGAGCCAGGCGACAAGCGGTCTCACGACAGCAGGCCGGCGAGAAGGAGGGGCACGGGTGCAACGGTAGAGGCTCGCCGCCCGGCTCACCGCCGTGGCCGAGACCACCCGCGAACTGCCGGCGCTGACCTGATCGCGCGTCGAGCGGAAGCACCGCCGCACAGTGAGTCCGCTGACGACCGCGACCTGGCGCGCCCGGGCGGATGATGGTCGGGTGAACCGCACCGATCGTCTCTACGGGCTCGTCGAGGAGCTGCGGGCGGTCTCGCCCCGGCCGCGGAGCGCGCGCCGTCTCGCCGAGCGGTTCGAGGTGTCGGTGCGGACCATCGAGCGGGACCTGTCCGCGCTGCAGCAGGCGGGTCTGCCGATCTGGGCAAAGCCCGGCCGCACGGGCGGCTACGTCATCGACGCGTCGGCGACCCTCAGTCCGGCCGGGTTCACGCTGGAGGAGGCCGTCGCCGTGCTGATCGGCCTCAGCGCGCTGCGGCGCAGTCCGTTCCGGCAGGCGGCCCGGACCGCCGCCCGGAAGACGCTCGCGGTCCTGCCCGACGACGTGGCCGCCCGCGCCGGCGCGGTCGCCTCCCGGGTGCACTTCCTCGAGAGCGAGGAGGAGGCGCCCGTCCCGGCGGAGTTCATCCCCGCCCCTGAAGGAGCCCCATGTCGTTCACCTCCCTCCGCATCGTCACCGACGACCTCGACGGCCTCGTCGCCTTCTACGAGCAGGTCGTCGGCCGACCGGCCGAGCGCCCGGCGCCGGTCTTCGCGCAGTTCACCGGAGCGGGCGCGACCCTCGCGATCGCCCACACCTCGACGGTCGCGATGCTCGACGGCGCCGTCGTCCCTGCGGCGAACCGCTCCGTCCTGCTCGAGTTCGAGGTGACCGACGTCGACCGCGCCTTCGCCGAGCTCGGACCCCGGAGCGAGGACGTGGTGCTCCCGCCGAGCACCATGCCGTGGGGCAACCGCTCCACCCTCGTCCGCGACCCGGACGGGAACGTCGTCAATCTGTTCAGCAGGCCCGCCGGCTGATCGGGCGTGTTCCGTCGGTCGCGCCCGCTGGGCCCTGCCCGAGTGGCGGCCCGACGACCGGAGTGGGTCGCGACGCGTTTCAGAGAGCCGTTCCCCGCCGGGACGGCGTCATGACGCGCTGCCGGGCGCTGCGAGCTCGCCCGTGAGGTACTGCGCTCGACCGAAGCCGAAGGACCAGTCCGCCGCGGTGTTCTCGACGAAGCCGACGACGAGGTCGGCGCCGTCGACGCCGATCTCCTCCAGCGCGGCGGCGAGTGCGGCGAAGAACGTCTGCTTCTCGTCCGTGGTGCGCCCGGTCTGAGTGAAGATCTGGATGACCACCACCTGCTCGGACCTCTCGATGCCGAGACCGACGTCGAGGGCGGTGAGCCGGCCGGGCTTGTGCTCGGTGACGATCTGGAAGCGGTCGCGCTCCGGGAGGCCGGAGACCTCGACGAGGGTGCGCATCAGCGCGTCGCCGAGTGCGGTGATCTGCTGGTCGGAGCGGCCCTCGATCAGGTCGATGCGGATGAGCGGCATGGTGATTCCTTCGGGTCCGGGGAGGTCGTCGCACCGTAGCGTGCAGCCTGCGCCGACCTCTGCCCCTCCCCTGCGTCTCCTCTCAGCCGGGCGGCGTCGGAAGGATCGGGCAGCCTCTCCTTGCTGGCGCGTCAGCGGGGCTGGTGCTTGCATGGCCCTCATGTCGACCCCGTCCGCGCCTCCGCCCTCCTCGCCCCGCGCGGAACCTCACGACGGTGCGATCTCGGGGCGGCTGAACTGGTTGCGGGCGGGCGTGCTCGGCGCGAACGACGGAATCGTCTCGGTCGCCGCTCTCGTCGTGGGCGTCGCCGGCGCCACGACCGCCACGGCACCGATCCTGACGGCGGGCGTCGCAGGGGTCGTCGGCGGTGCGATCTCGATGGCGCTGGGCGAGTACGTGTCGGTGAGCAGCCAGAGCGACAGTCAGCGTGCACTGATCGAGAAGGAGCGCGTCGAGCTGGCAGAGGATCCAGCCGGGGAGCTCGAGGAGCTCGCCTCTCTCTACCAGGCGCGGGGCCTGACCCCGGAGACCGCGCATCGGGTCGCCCGCGAGCTGAGCGAGAACGACGCTCTGACCGCGCATCTGGAAGTGGAACTGGGCCTGAGCGAGGAGGCGGTCGCCAGTCCGCTCGCCGCCGCCGGCGCCTCGGCACTGTCGTTCCTCCTCGGCGCCGCGCTGCCGCTGCTGGCGATCCTGCTCCCTTCGCCGGAACAGAGGGTTCCGGTGACCTTCGCTGTGGTGCTGATCGCCCTCGTCGCGACGGGGTTCATCAGCGCCCGGGTCGGCGGCAGCCGGGCTCTGCGGCCGATGATCCGCATCGTCGTCGGCGGCGCTCTGGCGCTCGCTGCCACGTTCCTGATCGGGTCGCTGCTCGGCACGTCCGGCGCGATCTGATGCCCCGGATCCTCGTCGTCGAGGACGACCCGCAGATGGGTGCCCTCGTCGAGCGGGGGCTGCAGGAGGACGGCTACGACGTGCATCTGGTCGACAACGGTGTCGATGCGCTGATCGCCTTCACGGCGGGAGACGTCGACGTCGCCGTCGTCGACGTCATGCTGCCGGGGATGACCGGGTTCGAGGTCTGCCGTCGGCTGCGCGAATCGGGCAGCACCGTCCCGGTGGTGCTGATCACGGCGCGGGACGCCGTCGAGGACCGGATCTTCGGGCTGGACTCGGGCGCCGACGACTACGTCACGAAGCCGTTCCACTTCGGCGAATTGAGCGCGCGGATCCGCGCGCAGATCCGCCGCCGGACCAGCGGCCCACAGCCTGTGGTGCAGATCGGAGCGCTGCGCCTGGACGCCCTGGCGGTGCGGGCGACCGTCCGCGACCGCCCTTTCGCGCTGAGCGTGAAGGAGTTCACCCTGCTGCGCTTCTTCGCCCTGCGGCCGGACGAGGTGCTGACCCGGACGGGGATCCTCACCGAGGTGTGGGGGTCGTCGGAGACGTTCGAGCCGACTCTCGTGGACCAGTACGTCAGCTACCTCCGCAAGAAGCTCGCGCTCGCCGATACGGGCCTTCGGATCACGACGGTCCGCGGCGCGGGGTACCGGCTGGAGCGCGCCGAGTGAGGCTGCTGCGCTCCCTCTCGATCCGCTCCCGGATCACTCTCGGCAGCCTCCTCGTCGCGCTGATCGGGGTCGGTGCGACCACCCTCGTACTGCACGCGCAGTTCCGCAGCATCGTGGTCGCCTCCGAGGTGACCCTCGCCGAGGGCGACCTCGCCCCGTACCTCGCCGATCTGCGATCGGAGCCGACCGAGACCCCTGACCCGCCGGCCGAGGGGATCCTGATCTTCGCGCGCGCTCCCGGCGGTGCGGTCCCCGTCGACACGATGCCGCACGACGTCCACGAGGTCCTGGACCGCAGCAGCGGCAACGACGGCGCCTCGACGGTCGTCACCGACGAGGACGTGCGGTTCACCGTCGTCTCGCGGACCCTCGACACCGGCGCGGGCACGTGGGAGCTCTGGGCGGCGCGCAGCGGCGCCGGCAGCGACCTCACCGTCGCGGCCCTCGACCGGACGCTGCTCGTCAGCGCCGCAGCCCTCGTGATCCTGTCCGCTCTCGCCGCATGGCTGCTCACCGGCGTCGCCCTGCGTCCGGTCGAGCGGATGCGCCGCACCGCCGCCTCGCTCGGCGATCGTGACGGAGGCGAGCTCCCCGTCGGCTCGGCGACTGATGAGCTGTCGGACCTAGCGGAGACGCTGAACGCCTTCCTCGCCCGGACGCGGGACACGGCGGATCGGGAACGGCAGATGGTGTCCGCGGCCAGCCACGAGATCCGCACGCCACTGGCCGTCGTCATCACCCAGCTCGAACTCGCGCACCGGCACTTCGGCGACGCGGACGCCCTCGAGACGGAGATCCGCGCCGCCGAGGGGTCCCTCGCTCGCCTGTCCCGGCTGGCGACGAACCTCCTGGAGCTCTCCCGCCTGGACGCCGCCCCGCCGGTCGCGGCGCGCGCGACGGCGCGCGAGCTGGAGACCGAGCTGATGGACTCCGTCGACCGGCTGAGGACGATCGCCGGAGGCGCCGGCCCCGAGATCGAGCTCGACACCGCGATCGAGCGGGCCGATGCGCCCTACCCGCTCTCGGCGAGCGCGTTCTCGCGGATCCTCGACAATCTCGGCGCGAACGCGATCGCTGCGACGCCGCCGGGAGGACTCATCACCCTCCGTCTGCGCCAGCACGACTCCGGCCTCGAGCTGCACGTCGAGGACACCGGGCACGGCGTGCCGGAGGAGTTCGTGCCGCACGCCTTCGAGCGCTTCTCCCGGCCCGACGAGGCGCGCACCAGCCGCGACGGCGGCAGCGGGCTCGGGCTCGCCCTCGTGGCGGCGCTCGTCGACATCGCGGACGGCTCGGTCGCCCTCGAGAACCGCAGCTCCGGCGGAGTCGCGGTGACGATGGTGCTGCCCGAGCGGTGACAGCCGGGCCCTCGACGACCGATCGCAGGAGGCCACCGGCTCCGACGACTGATCGCTCCGGCGAGCGAGCGCACGCACTGACTCCGCCCGGTCGGCGCCTCGCAGCTCGGCGGTGAAGCGGGGAGTGGGCTCCGAGGACGGGCGAGCGATCGTTCGAGGGCTCACACGAACGCGTCGATCCGGCGGAGCGCGCGGGACAGGCGCGTAGCGTCACGAGGACAGCACCCCTCGACCGAAGGCGCCCCCGATGAACGACTGGCAGATCAACGGCCTCCCTCTCCACCCGCTCCTCGTGCACGCCGTCGTGGTCCTGCTCCCCCTCGCCGCACTGATGCTCGTCCTCGGCAGCGTCTTGCCCGCCGCCCGCCGCAGGTTCGGGATCTTCACCCCGATCATCGCCCTGGCCGCGCTGATCGCCGTCCCGCTCACCACGCAGGCCGGCGAAGCCCTCGAACGCCGGACGGAGCCGTCCGCGATCCTCGAGCTGCACACGGAGCTCGGCGATCACCTGCTCCCCTGGGCCGCCGGCTTGTTCGTCATCGCCCTGGTGCAGTGGCTCTGGTTCCGCCGCACGCGACGGAGCGATGACCACGCCACCACCCGCCGCCCTGTCGTCGGGATCGTGCTTGCCGTCGCAGCGATCGCCGTCTCCGTCGGAGCCACCATCGACGTCGTCCGCATCGGCGACTCCGGGGCGCAGGCCGTCTGGTCCGACTCCACCACCGGCACCGACCAGGCACCCGCGCCCAGCGGCGACAGCGACGACTGAGTCCCCGACGGATCAGCGCTCATGCCCCTGCGACGGAGGACGCGCCTCCTCCAGCCCGCCCCGCCCGCTGGATGCGCGCCCGCACCAGCCGCTGCAGCAGCGCGGGGTAGAGCTGAACGGCGATCGTCGACCCGAGCAGCCAGGCCGCGCCGCCCGTCGCACCCGTGACTGTCGCGGCGAGGGCGAGCGCGACTCCGACGGCCGTGCACGCGACGTGCACCGCCTCGGAGCGGCGGGTGTGCTGATCGAGAGCGGCCAGCCCCGCGCGCGTGCCGTCGAAGCCGCGCTCGCGGGTGACGAGGCGGTTCCACCCGACGACGTCGAGCAGCCGACCGAAGACGCCGACCCCGAGCGCCCGCAGCACCGTCGGCTCGCGGCGGCCCACGTCGAACCAGGACTGCTCGAGCGGACGGGTGCGCGCACCGAAGGTCAGTGCCGCCCAGCCGGTGAGGACCATCTGCGCGACCGCGGCGAAGACCGGGCGCGAGGGTCCGATCGCGTGCCAGGCGGCGGCGAGGAGGGCTGCCGCGACGGCGGTGAGGACGAGGGTCCGGACCACTCCCGCTCCCTCCTGCCCGTGCTGCGGTGTCGGACCCGACCACCGGCGCACGCCTCCTATGATGACCGCTGCCGGGCAGTCGCCGTCAGGCCGGTACCGAGAGGGTCGCCGTGAAGACCGGCCCCCGGCGGGCCGGGTGAACGACGTCGAGACGGTGACGGTCCCGCCTGCCCGGGCGAGGATCGCCCGGGTGATCGCGAGGCCCAGACCGGCACCGCCGTCGTCACGGGCTCACGCCGGGCTGGGTCGACTCGCGCCTCACCAGGTCCGTAGGCAGGGTGATGGCAGCCGGGCGCTCCCCCTCGATCGCCTGCAGGAGGAGGCGGACCATCTCCGCGCTGATCCGCTCGAAGGGCTGCCGCATGGTCGTCAGCGGCGGGTCCGTCGTGAGGGCGACGGCCGAATCGTCGAATCCGCCGACGGCGACGTCCTCCGGCACACGCTTGCCGAGCCGGGCGAGTGCGTCGATAGCGCCTGCTGCCATGCGGTCGTTGGCGGCGAAGACGGCGTCGATGTCGGGATGCGCGGCGAGAAGCGCCTCCATCGCAGTGGCCCCACCGGCCCGGCCGTAGTCGCCGAACTCCACCGCCTCCGCACCGCCCACCTCCGCGCGGTAGCCCGCGAGCCGCGCGATCCCTCCCGTAGTGTCGGGCGGTCCGGCGATCGTGGCGATGCGCGAGCGTCCGAGGCTCCGCAGATGAGCGACCATCTCCCGCGCTCCCTCCTCGTCGTCGGCGGCGACGTAGCCCATGCGCTTCTCGTAGCCGACCGGCACGCCGCAGGCGATGGCCGGCACTGAGGATCTCTGGATGTCCGTGAGCAGCCGTGCGCCGACGTGGGCGGAGATGAGCAGGACCCCGTCGACGTGGCCCGCGTCGATGTAGGCGAGGGCTCGCCTCTGCTCGTGCTCCGTCCCCGCGAGGATGAGGACGAGGGCGACGTCGTGCTCCGCGAGTGCGGCTGAGGCGCCTCGGAGCAGAGTGGCGAAGTTCGGATCCTCGAAGAGCGAGCGCGCGTCCTCCGTGAGGAGGAAGGCCACCGTGTCGGTGCGGCTGCGGGACAGGCTCCGGGCGTGGGGATTGGCGCGGTAGCCGGTCTTCGTGATCGCCGCCTCCACTCGCGCGTGCGCTTCGGGGCTGACCCATCTTCCGCCGTTCAGCACGCGCGAGACCGTCCCGCGCGAGACACCGGCCTCGACAGCGACGTCCTGAATCGTGGGGCGTGAGGGCGTCCCGCCTCTTCCGCGCGAAGGCATCCGCGTCACTTCACCGCCCCGGCCGCCAGGTCGACCCGCCAGAACCGCTGCAGGACGAGGAACATCACGATCAGCGGCAGGATCGAGAGGAGTGCCCCGGTGATGACCAGCGTGTAGAGCGCCGGCGCGGAGGCGCCCTGGTTGAGCAGCCCGTTCAGGCCGACCGTGAGCGGGAAGAGCGAGTCGTCGCCGAGCATGATGTACGGCAGCATGAAGTTGTTCCAGATCGCGACGAACTGGAAGAGGAAGATCGTCACCAGCCCCGGCAGGAGCATCGGAACGGCGATCCGGGTGAAGATCCCCATCTCCCGGGCGCCGTCGGTCCGGGCGGCCTCGATGACCTCCGTCGGCACGGCGGCCGCGGCGTAGATCCGCGCGAGGTAGATGCCGTAGGGGCTGATGATCTGCGGCAGCAGCACTCCCCAGAACGAGTTGGTCAGCCCCACCTCGGCCAGCAGGAAGTACTGAGGGATCGCGAGGATCACGCCGGGGACGAGGACGCCCATCAGCAGGACGGCGAAGACGCCCTTCCTGCCGGGGAAGTCGAACTTCGCGAGCACGTATCCCGACAGTGCCGATACCCAGGTAGAGGCCACTGCACCGACGCCCGCGTAGAGCGCGGTGTTCAGCATCCAGCGCCAGAACAGACCTCCCCGGTACTGCGCGAGAGCGACCACGTTGTCGATCAGATGCGAGCCGGGCGCGAGCGTGAAGGTGGAGAAGAGCTCGCCGCCGCTCTTCGTGGACGCCGTCACCACCCACAGCACGGGGAAGAGGCAGTAGACGGCGCCGATCAGCAGGATCGTCGTCGCGATCCAGCCCGGACGTCCGCGATCGGGGTCGCGGCGTGCGGTCCTGGACCGTGTCCGCCCGACGGTGCGGGCGGGGGGCCGCTGAAGGATGCCGGGCACGGATCAGTCCTCCTGTCCGAAGGCTCGCTTCTGCACGACCCGGAGGAAGAGGAAGGAGACGGCGAAACTGGCGAGCGCGATCACGACGGAGGTCGCGGCGGCGGAGTGGATGTCGTCGCGGGTGAACGCGTCCCGGTAGACGAGCATCAGCGGGGACCAGGAGGTCGAGAGGCTGTTGGTCAGCGGTCGCAGCGTCGTCGGCTCTGCGAACACCTGCAGAGTTGCGACCATCGAGAAGAGCGCCGTCATCACCAGAGCGGGGGTGACGATCGGGATCTTGATGCGCAGCGCGATCTGCAGATCGCTCGCCCCGTCGATCCGTGCCGCCTCGTAGACGTCGGAGGGAATGGCCTGGAGGGCGGTGTGGATGACGATCATGTTGAATCCGACGCCGCCCCAGAGCGCGATGTTCGCGATCCCGAAGACGACGGCGCCGGAGGACAGGATGTCGGGGGCTTCCCCGCCCAGCCGCTCAATCACGTACGCGAAAGGCGAGACGGCCGGCAGGTAGAGGAATCCCCAGAGCAGCGAGGAGATGACGGCCGGTACGGCGTAAGGCAGGAAGATCGAGACCCTCGAGAACGAGACCGCACGGGCCCGCCTCGCGTCGAGGAGGAGAGCGAAGAGGAGCGCGAGACCGAGCATGCACGGGATGAGGACGAGCCCGTAGAGGAGCACCCGTCCGACGCTGGCCCCGAACTCCGGATCGCTGAGCGACACGAGGTAGTTCTCGATGCCGGCGAAGACCTGCTTCCGGCCGCCGGAACCCAGGCCGAGCCCAACGGCCTGCTTCTTCTGGAAGCTGAGCATGACGGTGTAGAGGATCGGCGCGGCCATGAAGGCGGCGAAGAGCACGATCGCCGGTGCGAGCATCGCATAGGGAGCGAGTACTCGGGCGCGGAAGCCGGTGCCGAGTCGACCTCTCCTCGGCGGCGCGGTCGGGAGAGTCAGGGGTGGGGGAGCCATGCCGAGTCCTTCGGAACGAGAGCGGTCGGGAAGCGGCGCCGGATCCTCGCCGCCGGGAGGCGCGCGGCCCGATGGTGGACGCGGGCCGCGCACCGGTCACTCCACGGAGAAGCCGCTCTTCACGAGGTCGTCGGAGGTGATCCGCTGCATCTCGGCCACGGCGTCGACGAAGGCGGACCGCGTCCTCGCGGCGGCGGCCTTCGCGAACTCGTCGTTGTACGCGCTGAAGGCGACGTTCACGTTCGGCCCGTAGGTGAACGGAGCGACCGACTCGGAGGCGGCGGCGGCGATGTCGGAGAAGTCCCCCTGGGTGCTGAAGAAGTCGGGCGGGCTGCTGAGCGCTGCTCTCGCCGCCTCGGTCGCCGCCGGGTAGACGCCCGCGACCTCGGCGAGTGCCGCGACCGCCACCGGATCCGTGTTCAGCCAGGTCGCGAACTCGGCAGCGGCCGCGGTCTTCTTCGTCTGACTGGTGACTGCCGTGGTGCTTCCTCCCCAGTTCCCGCTGGAGGGGTTCGCGGCGTCCCACTGCGGCAGAGCTGCGGCGATCCACGCGCCTTTCGTGTCGGGGGCGTTGCCGCTGAGCACGCCGGGTGCCCAGACGGCGCTGATCCAGCCGACCTGCGAACCGTCGTTCAACCCTGCGTTCCACTCCGGCGTGTACATCGGCGTGTTGCCGATCGCCCCGGATTCGACGAGCTCTCCCCAGTAGGCCGCGACCTTCTCGGTCGGTCCGGCGTCGATGTCGACGCCCCAGCTCCGGTCGTCCGTCGACCACCAGGAGGCTCCGGCCTGCTGCGCGAGGCCGGCGAACCAGCCCGCGTCGTTGGAGGAGAAGGTGCCCAGGTGTCGGGCCGGGTCGGAGGCGTGGACGGCCTCCGCGGCCGCGGCGTACTCCTCCCACGTCGTCGGGACGCCGAGGCCGAGGCTCTCGAGGATGTCCGCGCGATAGTAGGCCATCATCGGCCCCGAGTCCTGGGGGATCGCGTAGACGGCGTCACCTCCGAGCGTGACGGCCGACCAGGTGCCGTCGGAGAAGCTGCCCTCCAGATCGACGGCGCCTTCGTCGGAGATGTCGGCCAGAGCATCCGCCGCGACGAGGGTGGGGATCTTCTGGTACTCGGCCTGAACCAGATCGGGGGCTCCGCTGCCCGCCTTGACGGCGGTGAGCAGCTTGGTGATGGCGGGGTCGCCGCCGTCCTGCTTGCTGACGGTGACCTGGATCTCCGGGTGGTCCTCGTTCCAGATGTCGACGACCTGATCGAGGTTCGGCGCCCAGGCCCAATACGTCAGCTCGACAGGGCCCGAGGCTCCGTCGTCGAAGCCGGTGGAGCAACCGGTGAGCAGGAGCGCTCCGGTGACAGCGGCGGCGGCGCCGAGGGAGCGGATCCTGCGGAACGGGATGTGCATTCGTCCTCCTTGAAGAAGCTGGTTCGTCGATCCCCGGCGCCTCCGCTCGGGAGGAGGACGGCGGCGTGCCCTGTGAGCGGTTACAGTTAGCCATACGTGTATGGTCTTGTCAACAGTGGCGCAGCCACCCGCACCAGGGCACGACACTGGGACCGCGCACAGCCGAAGGAGACAGCTCGCATGACCACCGCTACCGGCGACACCCCCTCCGCCTTCCGCTACCGGCTCCCCGGAGCCGACGGGCGTCCGCTCCCCCGGGCTCCGTGGATCCCGGGGCGGCCGGGGCTGCGTTACGGAGGCGACTACAACCCCGAGCAGTGGCCGCGGGAGGTCTGGGCGGAGGACGTCGCCCTGATGCGCGAGGCGGGCGTCGACCTCGTCAGCGTCGGGATCTTCTCCTGGGCACTGCTCGAGCCGCAGGAGGGCCGGTACGACTTCGGGTTCCTCGACGAGCTGCTCGATCTGCTGCACGGCGCCGGGATCGATGTCGACCTCGCGACGCCGACGACCGTCCCGCCCGCCTGGTTCTGGAAGGCGTACCCGGACTCCCACCCTGTCACCCGGGAGGGCGTCACCCTGGGCCGGGGCTCGCGCGGCATGGTCAGCCCGAGCTCGCCCGAGTACCGGGCGGCGGCCGTCGCCGTCACGGAGCAGCTCGCGCAGCGCTACGCCGCGCATCCCGCGGTGGTCCTCTGGCACGTGCACAACGAGTACGGCGCTCCGGTCAGCGAGGACTACTCCGACTACTCTGTCGCGGCCTTCCGCGCCTGGCTGCAGGCGAAGTACGCGACGCTCGGCGCTCTGAACGCGGCGTGGGGCACGCTCTTCTGGGGCCAGGTGTACGGGGAGTGGGACGAGATCGACGCGCCACGGGTCGCGGCCACCGTCGTGAACCAGACGCAGCGGCTCGATTTCGCCCGCTTCACCTCGGACGCGCTCCTCGCCTGCTTCACGGCGGAGCGCGACGCGATCAAGCGCTACTCGGACAAGCCGGTCACCACGAACTTCATGGCCACCAACTGCCCCTCGATCGACTACTGGAGATGGAGCAGCGAGGTCGACCTGGTCTCGAACGACCACTACCTGGCCGCAGAGCGCCACGACAACCACGTGCTGCTGGCGATGGACGCCGACCTCACGCGATCTTTCGCCGGAGGGCGTCCGTGGATCCTCATGGAGCACTCGACGTCGGCGGTGAACTGGCAGCCGCGCAACATCGCGAAACGCCCCGGTGAGCTCGCACGCAACGCCGCGAGCCATCTCGCGCGCGGGGCCGACGCGGTCCTCTTCTTCCAGTTCCGGGCCTCCCGGTACGGAGCCGAGAAGTTCCACTCCGCGATGCTCCCCCACGCCGGGGCGCGGACGCGGGTCTGGAAGGAGGTCGTCGAGTTCGGCGCCGACCTCGACCGCCTCTCAGCGGTCCTCGGCTCCGTCGTCCGGACTCGCGTCGCGATCCTGTGGGACATCGAGTCCTTCTGGGCGCACGATCTGGAGTGGCGGCCCTCGGTCGAGCTCGATCACCGCGAGCGGATCGAGGCCTTCTACTCCGCGCTCTGGAAGCGCGGTGTCACGGTCGACTTCGCCCACCCCCACTCCGATCTCAGCGGCTACGGCCTCGTCCTCGCCCCCTCGCTCTACCTGATGGACCGGACGTCGTCCTCGAACGTGACCGAGTACGTCCGCGCCGGCGGCACGTTCGCCGCCTCCTACTTCTCAGGGATCGTCGACGAGAACGACGCCGTGCACGAGGGCGGCTTCCCCGGCGCCCTCCGCGAGGTCCTCGGCCTCTCGATCCCCGAGTTCCTGCCGCTCCGCGACGGCGAGGTCGTCGAGCTCGACTCCGGAGCGCGAGGAAGCGGCTGGACCGACGACATCGCCCTCGAGGGCGCGGTCGAGAGAGCGCGGTACGCCACCGGACCAGCTGCCGGAGGACCGGCGATCACCCGCAACGTGGTCGGCGACGGATCGGCCTGGTACCTCTCCACGCGGCTCCGGGGCGACGACCTCGCGGACTTCGTCGACACCCTGCTCACGGACGCCGGCATCACTCCACCCGCCGAGACAGTGGAAGGGCTCGAAGTCGTCGTCCGCCACGGTGACGTCGCGGACTTCACCTTCCTCATCAACCATGCCGAGACGGACGCGGCGGTCGCGAGCCCCGGCACGCTCGAGCTCATCACCGGCAGCACCGTGGACGGGACCGTGGTCGTTCCGGGGAAGGGCGTCCGGGTCGTGCGGCGGGACCACTGAGGATCGACCACCTGCTTCACTCCGAGGTCGAGACCTCGCGGGAACCGCGGGTGCCGCGAAGGTACTCGAAGGTGCGCAGGGATTCAAGGGGACGGCCGTCCGCAGCGAACAGGGCCTGGTTGTCCCAGGCCGATCCGCCGTGACTCCCGCCGACGTGGACCGGGTCGTAGCCCGCGGCGCGGCTCGTCGCCCATCCCGCGCCGAAGCGCTCCCAGAGCGACCGGTTCGCGGCGAGAGCCGATGGAGGACCGACGGGCAGCCAGGCCGGCTCCCAGTAGAAGACGCCGATGCCCGTCGATCCGACATCGCGCACTGCTGCGACGACATCCCGGAGAGCCGTCGCCTGGCCCTGCACACTGATCGGGTACCGGCTCGAAGAGGGAGCAGTGGCGATGACGTTCGGATGCCCGTCGCCGTCCGTCAGGGTGTACGGCCACGAGGTCTCGGCGACCATCACCTTCTTGCCGTAGGTCCGTGAGACCTGGGCCAGCACCTCGGTGAGGTTCGCGGTCGAGCCGTGCCAGTACGGATAGTAGGAGCTCGCGAAGACGTCGTAGTCGACTCCGAAGCGGTGGAGCCCCGCGGCGATCGCCGAGTACCGCCCGACGGATTCCGGGTTCGTGAAGTGCAGAGCGACAAGAGCATGCGGCAGCACTTCCCGCACGGCGGAAGCACCCGCTGCGAAGAGTGCTGCGAGGGAGGCGTCCATCGATGTGGCGTCGCGGGAGTAGCCGGCCATCCCGGTGTTCGTCTCGTTTCCGACCTGAACGACGCGCACGTCGACGCCGGCGTCCTCGAACCTCCGCAGCGCGCTGACCGTGAAGCCTCGCACGGCTGCTGCCGTCGCCTCCGGCGTCGAGCCGGCCCACGACTTCGGAGCCAGCTGACGACCGGGGTCCGCCCAGAAGTCGGAGTAGTGGAAGTCGACCAGCACTCCCAGTCCAGCAGCCGTGGCGCGTCTGCCGACCTCGACGGCTCGCCCGACGTCGACGTTCCCGCCGCCGTAGCCTCGGCCGCGGTCATCGAACGGATCGTTCCACACCCTGACCCGGACCGCCGTGACGCCCGCATCAGCGAGGACGGCGAAGAGATCCGCCGGAGAGCCGCTCCTCTCGCGGAAGACGACCCCGCTCTCCTCGAGGGAGAGGACGGAGGAGACGTCGACACCGCTGAGGAATCCCGTGGACATGCCGTCGACGCGGCTCACGACGACCGGGACACTCGTCGAGGCGGCAGGAGCGACTGGGGCCGGTGCGACCGTCCCGACGGTCAGGCAGGCGATCACAGCGGTGATCGAGAGGTGGAACGTTCTGCTTCGTCGCATGGTCAACCCTTCCGAGCGGTCCGTCACGGAGGAGGAGCCCCGCCGCCGCGGTCACGATCGCCGACCATAGGTTCGAGCGGCCGAGGGAACAACAGCCTTCTCCGTACAGGCGCGGCTTCCACCAGAACTGGCGCGGACGCGGAGCCGTGACGACCCTTCCCAAAGGGCTTCACGACGATGAGCCGCTCCCCGCTCGCGCGCCGCAGTCTCACCCGGGCGCCCCGCACCGGGCATCCGCCGCCTTCTCGACGGCGCTTCCTTGACACCGCCGCCGGCCGGTCATCATCATGCAGTCACGACCGGCGGCGGCGTGCCACCGGCGACCCGACAGGAACGGTGCACCGATGCCCACCACGATCTTCGTCAACCTGGCCGTCGCCGATCTCGCCCGGGCGAGAGCCTTCTACGAATCGCTCGGCTACTCGATCGACGAGGGCTTCAGCGACGAGAACGCCGTCAGCGTGGTGATCAGCGACACGATCACCGCGATGCTGCTCACGCGGGAGTTCTTCGCGGAGTTCACCAGCAAGCCGATCATCGACGCCACCACCTCGACCGAGGTGCAGCTCGCCCTCAGCGCCGACAGCAGGGAGGAGGTCGACACGCTCCACGGGAAGGCCCTCGCCGCGGGGGCGACCCCGGCCGGCGAGCAGGACCACGGATTCATGTACTCCAAGAGCTTCGACGACCTCGACGGCCACCACTGGGACTTCGTCTGGATGGACCCGGCGGCGGCAGCGGGCGGCGCACCGGAGCTGTCCGTCGAGGAGATCCGAGCGAACACGACGCACAGCTGAGTCACGACCCGCGGACTCCGAGCGGTCGACGTCCACGACCCGCGACGGCGCGCCCGCGCAGTCACACTCCGTCACGATCCGGCGCGCACTCCCCTCGGCCTGACAGGCTCCCGGCATCTGCCTTCAGGGCGTCTGGACAGGAGCACACCGTGACGATCACTGCACCGGCGACCACCGCGACCACCGCTGCGGCGACCACAGCGACCACTGCGGCGAGCGCCGCGACCTCGACCCCGGCGCCCGAAGACCGTGCCTCCGCGGCGGCCGGCTTCTCCACGCGCCAGGTGCACGCCGGTGCCGCGCCCGACGGCGCCCACGGAGCGCGCGTCACGCCCGTGCACCTCAGCGCCGGCTTCGTGTTCGACAGCTTCGAGCACGCCCGCGAGCGGTTCGCCGGCGAGGACGAGGGCTACCTCTACACCCGCAACGGGAACCCGACCACCGAGGAGGTCGAGCGTCGGCTCGCCGATCTCGAGGGCGGCGCCGAGGCGATCCTGGTGGCGAGCGGCCAGGCGGCCACCGCCTCCGCTCTCCTGGGGATCCTGCAGGCCGGCGACCGGGTGCTCTCGTCGCGCCGCTTGTACGAGGGCAACCGGGGGCTGCTGGTGCAGAACTTCGGTCGGCTCGGGATCGGCGTGGACTTCGTCGACGACGCGTCGGACCTCGGCGAGTGGGAACGGCGGATCGGGCCCGACACCCGGGTCCTCTTCGGCGAGCCGATCCCGAACCCGAAGAACGATCTGCTGGACCTCCCGGCGCTGGCCGCGATCGCGCACCGGCACGGGCTGCCGTTCGTGGTCGACAACACGCTCGCGACCCCGTACCTCCTCCGCCCGATCGAGCACGGGGCCGACGTGGTCGTGCACTCGACCAGCAAGTTCCTCGCCGGGCACGGCTCCGCCCTCGGCGGCGTGATCGTCGACGCCGGCACGTTCGACTGGGCGGCGCGCCCCGCGCTCTTCCCGCACCTCAACCAGGAGGAGCGGTCGTTCGGCGGCCGCAGCTGGACCGAGCAGCACGGCCGGCGCGCCTTCGTCTCGTACACGCGGGACATCGTGGTCTCCCGCCTCGGACCGACGCCGTCACCGCTGAACTCCTTCCTGCTGCGGCAGGGCGTCGAGACGCTGTCGCTGCGGGTCGAGCGGCACTCCGCGAACGCCCTCGCCGTCGCCCGCTTCCTCGAGGGGCGGCCCGAGGTCGTGTCGGTCGACTACTCCGGCCTGGAGTCGAGCCCGTCGTTCGCCCTCGCGCAGCGGCTGCTCCCCCGCGGGCAGGGCTCCGTCTTCTCCTTCACCGTGGCCGGAGGCGAGGCGGGCGCGGCCGCCTTCATCGACGCCGTCGAGCTGTTCAGCCACATGACCCACCTCGGCGACGTGCGCTCGCTGGTGCTGCATCCCGCGTCGACCACCCACGCCGGACGCACCCCCGCCGAGCGCGCCGCCGCCGGGATCCACCCCGGGCTCCTCCGGCTGTCGATCGGGATCGAGGACGTCGACGACCTCCTCCGCGACCTCGAGCGCGGGCTCGCCGCGGTGCGCGAACGCGCCCTCCCCGCGCTCGCGGAGGTGTGAGCGTGGCGCGCCGTCAGCACTTCGGCTGGTTCTTCTCCCGGGGCTTCGGACCGCAGGGATGGGGGCACCCCTACCGGGAGTGGAACCACGACTGGACGAAGCCCGGCCTCTACCAGCAGTCGGCCCGCGAGCTGGAGCAGGCCGGCTTCGAGCTGATCGTGATGGAGGACGCCGTCTCGCTCGGCTCCCCGGAGACGCTCGACCTGCGGGTGCGGGGAGCGTACGGCGGGCCGAAGCACGATCCGCTCCTCCTGGCGCCGTACCTGTTCGCGGCGACCGAGCGGATCGGGCTGGCGCCGACGATCAACGCCGGCATCACGCCCCCGTACCTCGCCGCCCGGCAGGCGGCGACGCTGCAGCACCTCAGCTCCGACCGCTTCGGGATCAACCTGGTCACCGACGTCGGCAGCGCCCGCCACGTGGGCCTGGAGCCGCTGTCGCACGACGCGGCCTACGACCGGGCCGACGAGTGGATGGCGGTCGTCCGCCGGCTCTGGCACAGCTGGGGCGAAGGCGCGCTGATCGCCGACCCCGGGTCGGGCCGCTACGCCGACGGCACCCGGATCGACGCGTTCCGGCACCGCGGGGAGCACTTCCGCGTGGACGGCCCCCTGAACGCCGTGCCCTTCGCGAACGGCGACCCGATCGTCGTCTCCCCCGGCGGGTCTCCCCGCGGCCTGGCCTTCGCCGGCACGCAGTCGGACGTGCAGCTCGCGCTCGCCCCTCTGGAGGCCCGGGCGGTGCGCGACTACCGGGCGCGCGTGCTCGCCGCGGCCGAGCAGCACGGGCGGACGGCGGACGACCTGCGCGTGCTCTTCGTCGTGAAGCCCGAGATCGTGTCGAGCCCGGAGGAGGCCGCGCGCGTCGTCGAGGCGTCGCGCCGCCCCGACGAGGACGCGCTGCGGCGGATCGCGCTCGGCTGGTCGAGCGACCTGGAGACCGACCTCACCGGGCTGGACCTGGACCTCCCCGTCCCGCGGTCGGTGTTCGGCGAGCACGTCTCGCACGGCACCATCGCCGGCCTGTACGGCGGCACGGAGGACGCTCCGCTGCGGGAGCTGCTGACCAGGAAGGCGTGCAAGGGCCGCGTCGCCGAGCGCGCCGGCTTCGTCGGCACCGCGGAGGAGTTCGCCGACTTCGTCGAGGAGCTCGGCGACGACGGCGGCAGCGACGGGCTCCTCCTCTCCGGGGACCTGCACCCGGTCACCCTGCACCGGATGCTCGACGACCTCGTCCCCGTCCTGCGCCGCCGCGGGATCCTCCGCGACGAGCTCGCTCCCGGCGGGACCCGCGCCAACCTCTTCGGGACGTAGGGGGGGTCCGCCCCGTCTCACTCCGGATCCTGCGCCCGGCCGGGCACCGGGCGGAAGGATCCGTGCTCGATCTCGTGGGCGAGCTGCACAGCCTCGACACGCGAGGCCGCCCGGTCCACCGCCGGCGGCCCGGCCTCATCGGGGGTGCAGAGGGAGCGGAGGCGCTGAAGGACGGCTCCTCGCCACTGTCGTGCGATGCCGCCCGCCTCGGTGCTCCGCCGTCCCACCTCGTCGAGTCCCCGCGAAGGCGCTCCGCCGTTCACACGGCGGCCCGCACGGCTTCGAGCGTCTCGAGGAGGAGGGGACGCGGCATGGCGAAGACGAGACGCACGTGGTCGGCGTAGCCGGCGCCGCACAGGCGTCCGGAGGTGAGCGTCACTCCCGCCTCGCGCTGCAGGTGCTGCGCGGGATCGGCGAGGCCGAGAGCACCCAGGTCGAACCAGGCGAGATACGTCGCCTCCGGGGTGCGGTGCCCGATCCGGGGCAGCTCGGAGGCGAGGAAGTCGGCGATGAGGCGCCGGTTGCCGTCGAGGTAGTCGACGACCTCGTCGAGCCACGCTCCGCCCTCCCGGTAGGCGGCCGTCGAGGCGATCACGCCGAGATTCGAAGCGCCGTGCTGCACCGCGAACCCGAAGCGCGAGTAGACGTCCTCGTCTGCGTCGTTCGTGGTGATCAGCTGCGCGGCCTTCAGGCCGGGGATGTTCCACGCCTTCGAGGCGCTCGTTCCGGTGACGGAATGCCGGGCGGCCTCCTCCGAGACCGAGGCGTAAGGGATGTGGGGGACGCCGTCAAACCGCAGCGGCGCGTGGATCTCGTCGGCGAAGACCCGCCCGCCGTGGCGCTCGACGACAGCGGCGAGACCTTCGAGCTCGGACCGCGGCAGGACCGAGCCCGTCGGGTTGTGCGGATTGCAGAGCACCAGGGTGCCCGCTCCCTGCGCGAAGGCCGCATCGATCCCGTCGAGGTCGTGCTCCCAGCGGCCGTCGACGATCGTTCCCGGGACCTCGATCACCTCGCGTCCGATGGCCGACAGGTAGGTGAGGAACGGCATGTAAGCGGGGGTAGGCACGATCACCGGTGAGCCGGGGCGGGAGAACTCGGTGACGGCCACTCCGAGCGCGGCCATGACATCCGAGACGGAGTGCACGCGGGCGGGGTCGACCGTCCACGCGTACTGCTCAGCGAGGTACTCCGCGGCGGCCTCGCCCAGCTCGCCCGCAGTCGAGGGGGACAGATAGCCCAGCACGTCGCCGGCCACGGCGTCGTGCAGTGCCCTCCGAACGGCCGGCGCCGTACCGAAGTCCATCTCGGCGACCCAGGCTCCGATGGTGCCGGGGCGGAGGCTCCACTTGCGGCTCGTCGGGCGGTCGAGTCGTTCGCGCGTGAGCGAGTCGAACAGGTGCATGGGAGTCCTCGGGGAAGCGGGCGGAGGGCGCCCCGCTGGGCGATCGGGGCGCCCGAGGCGGGGGCGGCTCAGCTGTTGTCGAGCGGGAGCCCGGGCGGGTTCACCAGGGCCTCGTCCACGGCCTCGTCCTGCAGGCCGTAGGCCGACAGCCAGTCCTGGTACTGACCGTTCCCGATGAGGTAGCCGAGGGCCTGGGCGATCGGCTCGGCGAGTCCGGA
The DNA here is from genome assembly GCF_002931865.1 of Rathayibacter sp. AY1C7. Lineage (NCBI taxonomy): Bacteria > Bacillati > Actinomycetota > Actinomycetes > Micrococcales > Microbacteriaceae > Rathayibacter > Rathayibacter sp. AY1C7. Next base: position 80,837 of record NZ_PSWB01000009.1, read on the forward strand.
GTCCTTCTTCACAGTCGCCGCGATCAGCCCGTCGAGCGATTCGCCCGCTCCGGAGAACGTGCCGGCGTTGCGGGTCGGGTCGGCGCCGTCCTCCAAGATCCGGTTCTGGTAGACCGTCGTCGGGTTGGGCCCGAAGTAGGCGTCGATCCGGCCGGAGCCGAGAGCGAGAGTGACGGAGTTGGCATCGGGCAGTCGCGTGATCTCCAGGGACCTGCCCTCGGACTGCAGACGGGCCTGCCACTCGAGCAGGATCTTCTCCTGGTTGGTGCCGCTGCTGACCGCGACGGTGAGTCCGTCGAGGTTCTCGTAGTCGCCGTCGAACTCCCAGTCGTTCGAGGCGAGGACCTGGAACGCGAGGGTGTCGGCGCGGTAGGAGGCGAAGTCGTACTTCTCCTTGCGCTTCTCCGTGACGGTGATGTTCGAGAAGCCGACGTCGCTGCCTCCGGTGTCGATGCCCACGAAGAGGTTGTCCCAGGTGGAGTTCTCCACCTCGGGCTGCAGCCCGAGGACGGCGGCGACGAGGCGGCCGAGATCGGGCTCCGAGCCGGTGAGGGTCTCGGTGTCGGTCCCGGTGAACGCGAGCGGAGGGAAGCCTGCGGGGAGAGCGCCGACGCCGATCGTCAGGGTCCCGCGGTCGAGGATCTCCTGCGGCAGCGTGCCGCGGATCTCGTCGACGACCGGCACGTCGATGTCCGTCTCGGTCGCCGCTCCGTTGGAGAGGGCACCCACGGTGACGGTGGTGGTGCCGGAGGCGGCTCCCGGGGAGGCCGGGTCGGAGGCGGCGGCACCGGAGCAGGCCGCGAGGCCCGTCGTCAGCGCGGCGGCAGCGAGAAGCGCCCCGACTCTGGTCCAACGAGTGATGTGCGGTCTGGTCATGATTCGATTCCTGTGTCTGTCGTGCGGATGGAGAGGAGGAGGAGTGCGGGGGCTCAGCCGAGGACTCGGCCGAGGAAGTCGCGGGTCCGCGGATTCTGCGGGCGGTCGAGGACCTCGCTCGGGCTGCCCTGCTCGACGACGAGGCCGTCGTCGACGAACACCACCCGGTCGGCGACCTCGCGGGCGAAGCCGATCTCGTGGGTCACGACGATGAGGGTGCGGCCGCTCTCGGCCAGCGACCGGATGACCTGCAGCACCTCCCCGACGAGCTCGGGATCGAGAGCCGAGGTCGGCTCGTCGAAGAGGATCACCTCGGGGTCGAGCGCGAGCGCACGCGCGATGGCCACGCGCTGCTGCTGGCCGCCGGAGAGCTGCCTCGGATAGGCCGCCGCCTTGTCGGCGAGACGGACGTGCTCGAGCAGGGCGCGTGCCCGCTCGCGGGCCTCCGCGGGCGGCTGCCCCTGCGAGATCGGCGCCTCGGTGACGTTCTCGAGGATCGTCAGGTGCGGGAAGAGGTTGAAGCTCTGGAAGACGAAGCCGATCCTCGCCCTCTGGCGCAGGATCTCCTTCTCGCGCAGCTCCTTGAGCCGACCGCCGCGCAGCCGCACCCCGATCAGCTCGCCGTTCACGGAGACGAACCCCTCGTCGAGCTTCTCGAGATGGTTGATCGCCCGCAGCAGGGTCGACTTGCCCGAGCCGCTCGGACCGAGGATGACCGTGACGGTGCCTGCCTCGACGCGCAGGTCGACTCCCCGGAGCACGGTCCGGTCGCCGTAGGACTTGGTCGCGTTGTGGATCTCGATGGCGGCGGTCATCGCGCACTCCTCAGGCCGGCGAGCGAGCGCCGCACCCGCTGGAGGGGCGTGGGCGCGAGCTCCCGGTGCGCGCCACGGGCGTAGAAGCGCTCGATGTAGAACTGCACGACCGAGATCGCCGAGGTCAGCACCAGGTACCAGATCGTCGCGACGACGAGCAGGGGGATGATGTCCGTCGGGTACGTGCTGCCGAGGTTCTGAGCGACCCCGAACAGGTCGAGCAGCGAGACGTAGAACAGCAGCGAGCTCGCCTTCAGCAGGCCGATGATCTGGTTCACGTAGGCGGGCACGATCGAGCGGAGCGCCTGCGGGAGGACGATGCGGGTGAACTGGCGGCGCTGCGGGATCCCGAGCGCCTTCGCCGCTTCGTGCTGCCCCTGATCGACCGCGAGCACCCCGGAACGGACGACCTCGGCGCTGTAGGCGATCTCGGACAGGCTCAGGCCGATCACGCCGAGGGCGAGCGGAGGCAGCAGCGACACCGTCGGCACCGACCACTGCGGACCGAAAGGGATGCCGATGCCGACGGTCGGATACAGGTTGCCGAGATTGAACAGGAAGATGAGGACGAGGATCAGCGGCACCGAGCGGAACAGCCAGATGTAGACCCAGCTGAGCGTCGACAGCACCGGATTGCCCGAGAGCCGGGCTACGGCGACGACGATGCCTCCGACGAAGCTGATCACGGCGCTGATGGCGGTGGCGAGGAGCGTCAGCTGCAGCCCCTTCAGGATCGCCGGACTGAAGAGCCAGGTCCCGACCTTCGGCCACTCCCACGACGGGTTCGTGAAGAGGGTCTGTCCGGCGTTCAGCAGGAGCACGAGGACCAGTGCGGCGACCACCCAGCGCACCGGGTGGCGCAGCGGCAGCACCGGCCGCTCGCCGAGTCGGGCGAGGTCGATGCCTCCGGGAAGGGGGCCGGACGTGTCCCGCGGTCGAGGCGGCGCGATCGTGCCGCTCATGAGGCACGCCCCGTGACGCGACCGCGCAGGCGTGCTCCGCCGTCGGGCAGGGACGCGGTGAGCTGCGCGAAGGAGTCGTCGTGCGCGGTCCGGATCCTCGCGACGTCGAGCGGCCGATCGGTGAGCGTCCGCGCATAGCCGTGCAGGACGACCACCTCCGGAGGCTGGGTCACGTCGTAGAGCGGTGTGTAGCCCGCGGTGAGGTAGAGCCGCTGCGCCTCCGGCTGGAGCGGCCCGGTCGTGAGGTAGACGGTCGAGTAGCCGAGCCGGCGGGCCTCCGCCTCGAGCTCTGCGACCACGCGCAGGGCGAGTCCCTGCCGACGGTGCGCCGAGGATGTCCAGATGCGCTTGAGCTCGGCGGTCGTGTCGTCGAATCTCTTCAGCGCGCCTCCGGCGATCGCGGTGCCGTCGCGCAGAAGCAGGACGAAGGATCCCTCCGGCGGGGCGAACACCTCGCTCGGGTAGCGCGCGAGCTCGGCCGATGCCGGCTCGCCCCAGGCGGTGCCGTAGCGGGTGTCGTACTCGCGCTCGAGCTCGTCGAGCAGGGGCCGGGCCCGCGGGTCATCGGCCCGCACATGGACGAACTCGTCGGCCGCGACGGTGTCAGACGAGGACACGAGCGGCCTCCTCGGCGGCCTGGGCGGCCGCGGCGTCGCGTCGAGCGACCTCCTCGCGCACCAGCGGTATCACATGGCGACCGAAGTCGAGGGTGTCGTCGACGTAGTCGTAGCCGCGCGCCGAGATGATGTCGACCCCGAGATCGACGTAGTCGAGCAGCGCGGCGGCCACCGTCTCCGGTGTCCCGACGAGGGCGTTCGAGTTGCCGCGCGCTCCCGCGGCGACTCCCGCCCTGGTCCAGAGCGCGCGATCGAAACGGTCGCCTGCGGCGGCGATCGCGAGGAGGCGCTGCGAGCCGGTGTTCTCCGGCGCGGCGAGGCCTCCGGGGGCGGTCTCGCGGGTGCGCGCCTCGATGCGGCGGAGGATCCCCTCCGCCTTCTCCCAGGCCTGCTCCTCGGTGGCCCCGAGGATGGGTCGGAAGGCGACCTGGATGCGCGGCGCGACGTCGCGGCCGGCCGCCGCCGCCGCCGCCGCCCGGATGCTGCGGATCTGCTCGGCGGTGTCCCGCAGCGGCTCGCCCCAGAGCGCGTAGACGTCGCTCTCGGCGGCACCGACGGACAGAGCGGCGGGAGAGGAGCCTCCGAACGAGATCTGCGGCCGAGGCTGCTGCACCGGCCAGACGTCGCTGACGAACCGGGAGAAGCGGTAGTGCTCCCCGACGTGATCGAACGGCTCACGGGTCGTCCAGACCTGCTTGACGATCCTGATGTACTCGGCGGTGCGCGCGTAGCGCTCGTCCTTGCTCAGGTAGTCGCCCTCCGCGGCCTGGTCCGCGTCCGACCCGCCCGTGATAACGTGGACACTCAGGCGGCCTTCACTCAGCTGATCGAGGGTCGCGAAGGCTTTCGCCGCGACCGTGGGGTAGGAGACGTTGGGCCGGTGCGCCAGCAGCAGCTGGATGCGCTCGAGCCGCGACGCGATGAAAGCGGCGGCGACGGCGGGGTCGGGGGCTCCGGAGTGGTAGGCGAACAGGATGCGGTCCCACCCGCTGTCCTCATGAGCCGCGGCCAGACGCACCGTGTACTCCGGGTCGAAGCTCGCGCCGCTGCGTGCTCGTGTCTCGCTGCCGTCGTTGAGCGCGGCGATGCCGAGGAATTCGATGGGCACTCGAGGCTCCTGCCTGTCGGGGCGCACCGTTCTGCACGCCGTGGGGGCCGACGCTAGGGTCCGCGGCCACCCGGCTCCAACCCGCCGCTACACACTTCTTCACATCGTCACGAGTCGTCACAGAGCGGCGTCCTCACGGGGGAAGAGTCATCGTGGACGCATGTCAGCGCCATCGGACGGGACCCGCTCCCTCGTGATCGTCGGGGGAGGTCCCCGCGCGGTCGGGGTCCTCGAGCGCCTCGCCGCGAACGCCGCCGAGGACGCCCTCGGGCCGGCCGCGCTCGTCGTCCACGTCGTCGACCCGTACCCCGTCGGCCCCGGCCGGATCTGGCGCTACGAGCAGTCGCCGCTGCTGAAGCTCAACTCGCTCGCAGCCGACGTGACGATGTTCACCGACGCGAGCGCGACGATCGAGGGGCCGGTGCGCCCCGGACCCTCGCTGATCGAGTGGGCGGAGGCGGTGCGGGCCGGCCGGATCGCGCTCGCAGAGGGCGACGAAGCCGTGCGCCGCGAGCTCGACGGGCTCCGCGCCGACAGCTTCCCCACCCGCCGGCTGCAGAGCCTCTATCTGCGCTGGTTCCACCGGGAGGCGCTCGCCGCTCTCCGCCCTGACGTCGAGGTCCGCGAGCACGCGGCGCGTGTCGTCGAGGTGCTCGGCCGCGACGACGGTGCGCAGCGGGTCGTCCTCGACTCCGGCGACGTGATCGAGGCGGACCTGGTCCTGTTCTCGCTCGGGCACAGCGGCGCTCTGCCGACGGTCGACGAGACCCGGCTGGCCGGGTTCGCCGAGCGCCACGGCCTCGCCTACCTGCCGCCGTCGTTCACGGCCGACGCCGACCTCGGATCCCTCCGCGCCGGACGCGACGTGATCGTGCGCGGCTTCGGCCTCGTCGCGGTCGATCTCCTGGTGCTGCTCACCGAGGGCCGGGGCGGCCGCTTCGAACGGGACGACGCCGGCGGACTGCGCTACCACCCGTCGGGACGTGAGCCGCGCATCCTGATCGGCAGCCGCCGCGGGGTCCCCTACCACTCGAAGATCGGCTCGACGCTCCAGGGAGCCGCGCCCGAGCCCCGCTGGTTCTCGGCGTCCGTCGTGGAGGAGCTGCGCTCGCGACACCGCCCGCTCGACTTCAGCGAGGACGTCTGGCCCCTGATCGCCCAGGAGATGCTCTGGGGCTACTACCGTGAGCTCTTCACCGGGCACCCCGACCGGGTGAGCACCGACTGGACGCACTTCTCGGAGGTGTTCTCGCGGCTCGACCCGCGCGCCTCGGTCCTCGCCGGCTCCCGCGGCCCGCGACCCGAAGCGGGACAGGGGTACGCTCTCCCCGCACTCGGGGCCGACGCCGAGCGGGTCCTCGGAGATGCGCGGACCCTGACCGCGCTCGTCGCGGACACTGTGCCGGACAGCCTCGACAGGCTGCTCCTCCCCGATCTCGACCGCCCGTTCGCCGATGTGCGGTTCGCCGACGGCTCGGCGCTGCAGGAGGCGGTGCGCGCCTACATCCGGGACGACCTGGCTCTGCGCAGCCGGCAGGAGCACAGCGCCACGATGGCGCTCTTCCTCGCGCTTCTGCGCAGCCACTTCCTCGTCGCCGATCTCACCGCGTCCGCGAGGTGGACACCCCGCTCGCGGATCGAGGATCTGCACGGATGGTGGCTCGGCTGGTTCAGCTTCCTCGCGAGCGGGCCGCCCGCGCACCGTCTCGAGGAGCTGCTCGCACTCTCGGACGCGGGCGTCGTCGACTTCCTCGGCCCGGGCATCCGTGTGGAGACCTCCGAAGAGGAGGGCCGCTTCGTCGCGAGCGGCGGGGCGACCGATCAGGTCGTCCTCGCTGACGCTCTCGTCGACGCGCGCCTCCCCCGGACGTCCGTTGCGAGGAGTGACGACGCGCTGATGCGAGCGCTCGTCGCGTCGGGGTCGGCGGTCGAGGACCTCGTCGACGTCGGCGACACTCTCCTGTCGACCGGGAGGCTGCGCGTGCACCAGGACGACACCCTGCTGCGCTCGACGGCGGGAGGCCGCGTCGGCCGCCGGTACGCGATCGGCCCGTACACCGACTCGCCGTTCGTCGGCGCCTTCTCCCGGCCGGGCACGAACGCGGTGTCGTTCCGCGAGAACGACAAGGTCGCGCGCGCGCTGCTGCGCCGCCTCCGCGCACTCGACGACGAGGAGCTCGTCCGAGCCGGCACCCTGATCCGAGGAGCACGATGACCGCCGCCCCACCCCTCAGCCTCGCCGTCGCCCTCGAGGGCGCCGGCTGGCACCCCGCGTCCTGGCGCGAGCCTGGCGCCCGTCCCGACGCGCTCTTCACCGGCGCGTACTGGGCGGACATCGTGCAGCGGGCGGAGCGCGGCGGGATCGACTTCGTGACGATCGAGGACTCCTTCGCCCTGCAATCGGCGGACCCCTTCCTGGCCGACGACCGCACCGACGAGGTCCGCGGCCGGCTCGACGCGCTGCTGATCGCCTCCTACGTCGCCCCCCTCACGAGCCGCATCGGTCTCGTGCCCACGGTCACCGTGACGCACACGGAGCCCTTCCACGTGTCGAAGGCCGTCGCGACGCTCGACCACCTGAGCCGGGGGCGGGGCGGTTGGCAGGTCAGGGTGTCGTCACGCGTCGACGAAGCCTCGCACGTCGGACGACGAATCGCGGCGATCGTGCCGCCGGAGCCGGGCACGCCCCTTCTCGAGGACCCCGCGATCCGCGCCGTCGTCGACGAGCTCTTCGAGGAGGCGGCCGACGCCGTCGAGGTCGCACGGAGACTCTGGGACAGCTGGGAGGACGACGCCGAGATCCGCGACGTCGCCACCGATCGCTTCCTCGACGCCGACAAGGTGCACCGCGTCGACTTCGCAGGACGCTGGTTCTCGGTGCGCGGCCCCGCGATCACTCCCCGGCCGCCGCAGGGGCAGCCCGTCGTCGCCGCGCTCGCACACGCCGACATCCCGTACCGTTTCGCCGCGCGCTCGGCCGACGTCGTGTTCGCGACGCCTCAGAACGCAGCGGACGCCGAGAGGATCCTCCAGGAGATCGCCGAGGCGGAGCGCGGGGCGGGGCGCACGGGCGAGCGCCTGCGGGTCCTCGCCGACCTCGTCGTCGTCCTCGACACCCCGGCGGAGTCCGCCGCGGCCAGACTCTCGCGCCTCGACGCTCTCGGCCGACCGCTCACCGGCGACGCCGCCGTCGCCGCCGGGTCGGCCGCGTCCGTCGCCGACCGCATCGCCGAGCTCTCACGGCTCGGCTACGACGGCGTCCGCCTCCGACCCGCGGTTCTCGCCACCGATCTGCCGCTGATCGCCGACGACCTCGTGCCCGAGCTGCGCCGACGCGGTCTGCTCGTCGGGACGGAGGAGGGCCGCACCCTCCGCTCAGCCCTGGGCCTGCCCACGTCGATCCCGAACCGCTACGCCTCCGAGGAGCAGTCATGACGCGGCGACCGAAGCAGATCGTCCTCGCCGCCTACGTGGGCGGGGTGAACGAGCACACCCTGTGGGAGCACCCCGACGCCGGCAGCCAGGTCGACTTCTCGACGTTCCGCCGCGTCGCAGAGACCGCGGAGCGCGGGCGGTTCGACTACTTCTTCCTCGCCGAGGGTCTGGCACTGCGGGAGCGCGCGGGGCGCCCGTTCGACCATGACATCGCCGGACGACCGGACACTCTGCCGCTCCTCGCCGCGCTGGCCGCGGTCACGGAGCACATCGGCCTGGTCGGCACGCTCAACGCGACGTTCAACGAGCCCTTCGAGCTCGCCCGTCAGATCGCGACCCTCGACCACCTCTCAGGCGGACGAGCGGGGTGGAACGTGGTCACGTCCTTCGACGCCTTCACGGGCGCGAACTTCCGCCGCGGCGGCTTCCTCGACCGCGCCGACCGCTACGCCCGTGCCGAGGAGGCCGTCCGCGCGGTGACGACGCTCTGGGACACCTGGACCTCCGACGCCGTGCGAGCCGATGCCCCCTCCGGCGAGTTCCTCGCCGACTCGTCGACGGGGTCGTTCGCCGTCTCGAGCAGCCAGTTCGACGTCTCCGGCCGTTTCACCGTGCCGCGCAGCCCGCAGGGCCGCCCGGTGATCGTGCAGGCGGGCGTCTCTCCGCAGGGTCGCGACTTCGCGGCGTCGAGCGCCGACGTGATCTTCTCCCCCTACCACCGGGGACCTGAGGCGCACGAGTTCGCGCGCGACATCGCGGCCCGGGTCGCGGCGGAGGGTCGCCCGGCCGGCTCCGTGCGGATCCTCCCGTCAGCCGCCGTCGTCCTCGGCGGCACCGCTGCGGAGGCGGAGGAGAGAGCGCGGTGGATCCGCGATCAGCAACTCACACCGCGCACGATCCAGGTGCTCTTCGAGCAGGTCTGGAACCGGGACCTGTCGGGCTTCGACGTCGACGGGCCGGTACCCGATCTCGAGCCCGACCTCGAGGCGCCGCCGCTGATCGAGGGCCGCGCACTGATCCACGGTGATCGCGCGGGGACCGTCCGCGCCTGGCGTGCGCTCGCTCAGGAGCGCGACCTCACCCTCCGCGGTCTCGCCGAGACCGTCTTCGACCGCACGGAGTACGTGGGCACGGCTGAGCAGGTCGCCGACCGTCTCGACGAGTTCGTGCAGAGCGGAGGCGGCGACGGGGTCGTCCTCGGATCGCACCTGCACCCGGGTGGTCTGGACGAGTTCGTCGACCGCGTCGTGCCGCTGCTGCAGGAGCGCGGTTCGCTGCGCACCGAGTACGAGGGCACGACCCTGCGGGAGAACCTCGGCCTGGAGATCCCCGCCCGGCCGTGACCTCATCCCCTCCGCCCCCTCTCCGACCTCCGAAGGAAGACCATGACCGACGCCTACTACGACCGCGCAGCCGACCGCCGCTACACCGCCGCCTACAAGAAGGAGACCCCCGACGTCCTTGCGGCGTTCACCGCCTTCGACACCGCCGTCTTCGCTCCGCAGGGTCGCGAGATCCCGCTCAAGTACCGCGAGCTCATCGCCTACGCCGTGGGCATCAGCAAGCAGTGCGTCTACTGCATCGACGGCCACGGCCAGAACGCCGTGCGCGCCGGTGCGACCGAGACCGAGCTCGCCGAATCAGCCTGGGTCGCGGCCGCCATCGGAGCCGGAGCCGCCTTCGCGCACGGCCGACTCGGCTTCAAGCTGACCGAGGACCACCCGCACTGATCGTGCCCCCGCCCCTGTCCCTCCTACCGATCGGCCGATCATGACGAACGAACCCGCCTTCAGCATCACCCTCACCCCCTTCGACGAGGACTACTCGCCGGCCCGGAGCTCCCGGATCACCACCAACTTCGCGAATCTGGCCCGCGGCGAGCACCGCCGGGAGAACCTCCGGACCGCGCTGCGGATGATCGACGACCGGTTGAACGATCTCGTGCCGGGCGACGATCCGAGCCGCGGCCGCTACACGGTCGGGCTCGACATCGTCTCCGTCGGGCTGCGGCTCACCACGGACGGCGAGGACCGGGAGTTCCCCCTGCTGGAGGTCCTGCGCACCCGGATCCTCGACCGCCGCACCGGCCGATGTCAGCCGGGGACACTGGGGAACAACTTCTCCTCCTACCTCCGCGACCACGACTTCAGCGTGCGGCTGCCGGCGGTCAACGCCGCGCAGGCCGGCTTCACCGTCCCCGACGACTTCGGCGTCCTGCACGGCGCGCTCTTCCAGCACTTCCGGGACTCCGCGCAGTACGCGGAGCTCTCGTCGACGCCGCCCGTCATCTGCATCAGCGTCTCGACGAGCAGGACGTACCGGCGCACCGGGACCCTCCATCCGATCCTCGGCGTCGAGTACCGGCAGGACGAGCTCTCGCTGACCGACCGGTACTTCTCGGAGATGGGCCTCGGGGTCCGCTTCTTCATGCCGCCCGGCAGCACGGCGCCGCTCGCGTTCTACTGCGGCGGCGACCTGCTGGAGGACTACTCGGACCTCCAGCTCATCGCCACGATCAGCACGATGGAGACGTTCCAGAGGATCTACCGGCCCGAGATCTACGGCGCGCGCTCGGCCGCCGCCGACGTCTACCGGCCGGACCTGGAGCAGCAGGACTACGTGCGGCCCGCGGTCTCCTACGACCGCGAGGAGCGCGGTCGGCTCGCGGTCGAGCAGGGGCGGTTCGCGGAGGAGCACCTCATGAAGCCGCACGGGGAGCGGCTGCGGCAGTGGGCCGCCGAGTACGCGGAAGCGGTCCGATGAGCGCCCGCGGATCCTCGACGTCCCTCCCGCTCCTGCCCACCTCGATCGCCGGCAGCCTGCCGAAGCCGTCGTGGCTCGCGCAGCCGGAGACCCTGTGGTCCCCGTGGCGGCTGACCGGCGACGCCCTGGCCGAGGGCAAGCAGGACGCCCTGCGCGCCGCCGTCCACGAGCAGCACCACCGGGGCCTGGACATCGTCAGTGACGGGGAGCAGACCCGGCAGCACTTCGTCACGACGTTCATCGAGCACCTCACGGGCGTCGACTTCGAGCGGCGCGAGACGGTGCGCATCCGCGACCGGTACGACGCGAGCGTGCCGACCGTCGTCGGCGCCGTAGGGCTCGAGAGGCCCGTGTTCGCCGACGACGCCCGGTTCCTGCGCGAGCAGACCGATCAGCCCATCAAGTGGGCGCTGCCCGGCCCGATGACGATGATCGACACCCTCTCCGACCGGCACTACGGGAGCCGCGAGAAGCTGGCGTGGGAGTTCGCGACCATCCTCAACGAGGAGGCGCGGGCCCTCCAGGACGCCGGAGTCGACATCGTCCAGTTCGACGAGCCCGCCTTCACCGTCTTCTTCGACGAGGTGCACGACTGGGGTGTGGCCGCGCTGGAGAGGGCGGCGGAGGGACTCCGCATCGAGACCGCGGTGCACATCTGCTACGGCTACGGGATCAAGGCGAACACCGACTGGAAGGCGACCCTCGGGTCGGAGTGGCGGCAGTACGAGGAGTCGTTGCCGCTCCTCCAGCAGTCCTCGCTCGACATCGTCTCGCTGGAGAGCCACCATTCCCACGTGCCGATGGAGCTGATCGAGCTCGTCCGCGGCAAGAAGGTCATGCTCGGAGCGATCGACGTGGCGAGCGGGACCGTCGAGACGCCCGAGGAGGTCGCCGACACCCTGCGCCGCGCCCTCCGGTTCGTCGACGCGGACCTGCTCCTCCCCAGCACGAACTGCGGCATGGCGCCGCTGCCCCGCGACCTCGCCTGGGGGAAGCTCAGCGCGCTGAGCGCGGGAGCAGCGATCGTCCGCGAGGAGCTCGCGCCCTGACCGGCCTCCGGGGAGACGGGTCGCGGCCGGCCCGTCTCCCCGGAGGTCCCGCCCGCCTCACCCCTCCGCTCGCGCCTCCTGCGCCGCGATGTCCTTCATCGCCAGGTCCGCCCGGCGGAACTGGTCCGTCTCCGGAAGCGCGAGGTGCAGTCCGGCGACGGTCGTGAGCGAGACCGTCACCTCGGCCACGGTCACGTCAAGGACGTGCCCGCCCTTCTCGCGGGCGTCGTCGACGTAGTGCAGGTGGTACCCGGGGACCGACACGGCCTGCTCGAACTGCGGAGTGCGGAACCCCGCGATCGTGCCGCGGGTGTCGGCGATGCCGGTGACGCTCTGGTGGGCGGTCGCCTCGATCAGGGGCGGGTACGGCTCGGTCTGCGCGCCCACGGTCCGGGTTCGGACCTCGGTGAACCGGCCGTCGATCCGCAGGGCGACGGGGATGTTCCCGCCGTCGACCGCGTCGTCGATCAGCCGGGTGAGGCCGGCGAGACCGGTCGGCTCCTCCACCGTGAACGTCGTGGTCGCGTGGAAGGGCAGCACGGCGGCGAAGGGCGTCCGGTCGTCGCCGTCCGCGACCTGGACGGAGCCGTCGCTGCGCAGGTGGTAGCAGACGCCGTCGACGATCACCATCTCGCCGTCCAGGTGGTTGAAGGTGCCCAGCCCGAGGTCGCCGTGGGTGAGCAGCTCGCCGATCGTCAGGTCCCCGTCGTAGACCCCGGCCAGCAGGGCGGCCATGGTCGAGCTCTGGTAGATCGCGTAGTCGTCGGTCGAGTCGACCGTGTGCGTGCTCATTCGAAGGCGTCCTCGACCAGGTGGGCGGCGATGTCGACGTTGCGGCTGTAGTCCACCGCGACGTCGATGATCGAGACGCCCGGCTCGGCGAGGGAGGCGCGGAAGGCCTCCTCGAACTCGGCGAGGCCGCTCACCCGCCTGCCCGTGGCGCCGAACGCCGCGGCGAACTTCTCGATGTCGTAGTCGCCGAGCTGGACCCCGGACTTGCGGCCGTACTTCAGCAGCTGCTGGAAGCCGACCATGTCGTAGGTGTCGTCCCGCATGATCACGTGCGTGAACGAGAGGCCGAGCCGCGTCGCCGTCTCGATCTCCGTCGCGGAGAACAGGAACCCTCCGTCACCCGAGACGGAGACCACCGGGGTCCCGGGGCGCAGGAGGCTCGCCGCCATGCCCCACGGGAAGGAGACGCCGAGGGTCTGCTGCCCGTTCGAGAAGAGCAGGTGCTTGGGCTCGTACACGCGGAAGTGCCGGGCCATGAAGATGTAGTTCGAGCCGATGTCGCAGGCCACGGTGGCGTCGTCCGAGAGCAGGTCGCGCATCAGGAGCACGAGGCGGGCGGGATCGACGGTCCCGGGAGCCGCCTCGGCCGTGCGCGCCGCGTCGTCGATCCGCTCCAGCTCGCTCCGGTGCCGGGCGACCCGGTCGGCCGCGTCCTCGTCGAGCTGCAGGCCGGAGACGAGGGGCGTGAGGGCCGCGACCGTCTGCGCGAGATCGCCCTTCAGCTCCAGCGCCGGCAGGTAGTGGTTGTCCAGCGGGGCGTCGACGGAGTCGATGTGGACGATCCGGCGGTCGACGTCGCTGTTCCAGATCACCGGGTCGTACTCGACGGCGTCGTACCCGATCGCGACGACGAGGTCGGACTCGGCGAGGGCGAGGTCGGCGGGCTGGTTCTTGAACAGGCCGACGCGGCCCAGGTAGTGGTCCTCGAGCTCGCGGGAGACGAGGCCGGCCGCCTGGAACGTCTCGATCACCGGCAGCTCCGTCTCGCTGATCAGGGCCCGCAGGGCCGCGACGGTCTCCGGCTCCGACGCGCGGAGGCCCACGAGGAGGACGGGCCGCTCCGCGGTGTTGATCAGGTCGGCGGCGTGGGTGAGGTCCTCGGCGCGCGCCGGACCACTCGTCGGCCCCGTGGCCGCCCGGGTGATGATCTGCGAGGTCGGCGCGGCCATCACGCTGGCCGAGAGGACGACCGCCGCGGCGCCTCGGGGCTCGGTGACGGCGGCGCGGAAGGCGTTGCTGACCGCCTCCGAGACGTCGTCCGGATCCGTCGACTCGACCGTGTACTTCGTCACGGTGGTGAGGAAGGCGGCCGCGTCCATCGACTGGTGCGTGCGCTTGAGGCGGTCGGAGAGCTGCACGGCCCCGGCGAGCGCGACGACCGGGTCCTGCTCCGTGTTGGCCGTGAGCAGGCCGGTGGCGAGGTTGGTCGTGCCGGGGCCGGAGGTCACCAGGACGACGCCCGGGCTGCCCGTGAGCCGCCCCACCGCGGCGGCCATGAAGGCGGCGTTCTGCTCGTGCCGGCAGACGATCAGCTCCGGCCCCTCGTCGGCGAGGACGTCGAAGACCGCATCGATCTTCGCTCCCGGGATCCCGAAGACGTACTTCACGCCGTTGGCGATCAGGGTCTCGATCACCCGCCGTGCACTGCGCGTCTCGACGTTCGGCTGCTCCATGGTCCGCTCCGCTCTCTCCTCGGTTGTACCGACGAGCGTAGGAACGGGGGCACCCGGAGCGACCCGGTCAGATGACTCGTTCCCACCGGTGCATCTCCGGCGGCGTACCGATCGCAGTGACGGTGCGCTCGGGCGGGACACGCTCGGCTCCCCCGCCGACGGTCTGCTCGGAGAGTCGTCCGACGCTCGCCGCGACGTCCCCGGTCGTGATGGACTTGCCCGCATGATGATCTCTCCGCGCGAGTCCGCGCACGACACGAAGGCAGGCGTCTGATGGCCGAGGAGCGCGCGATCCTCGCGGGCGGATGCTTCTGGGGGCTCCAGGAGCTCATCCGCGACATGCCGGGCGTCTTCAGCACCCGCGCCGGGTACGCCGGCGGCAGCACGCCGAACGCGACCTACCGCCACCACGGCGACCACGCGGAGGCGGTCGAGATCGAGTTCGATCCCGAGCAGCTCTCCTACCGCGACCTGCTCGAGTTCTTCTTCCAGGTGCACGACCCGACGACGAAGAACCGTCAGGGCAACGACATCGGCACGGCCTACCGCTCCGTGATCCTCTTCCTCTCGCCTGAGCAGGAGAGGGTCGCGCGTCAGACGATCACCGAGATCGACGCGTCGGGCCGCTGGCCCGGACCGGTCGTCACCGAGGTCGAGCCCGCCGGCGAGTTCTGGGACGCCGAGGAGGAGCACCAGGACTACCTGCGCAAGCACCCCGGCGGCTACACCTGCCACTGGGTCCGGCCGAAGTGGGCGCTCGACGCCTGATTCCGGTCACGCGGGACGCGGGGCCCCGGGCTCCGCTCCCGCGGGCACGGCTCGCGCGCGGTGCGCGAAGAGCAGCACGACGGCGAGCGCTGAGAGCACGAGGGCCGGCGTCGGAGCCCAGGCCGGGGCGAGCGTCACGGTCGCCGCTCCGACGACCGCCCCGCCCGCGAGGCTCGCGACGATGAGCGCCTGGACGGTCCTCGACCCGGACGAGCGCTCGGCGAGCTCCTGCATCAGGCTCGTGAGCGTGCCCGTGACGAAAGTGGTCGTCAGGCCGGCGGCGCCGGAGATCCGCTTCGCGAGCACGGTCTGCAGCCCGAGCGCCGCCGCGCTGGTCGCGATGAACGCGCAGTCCACGAGCAGCGACGTGCCGCCCTGCACCGTCGGCCAGGCGACCGCGACGGCGAGCTGCAGGACGACCCCCACGAGCGCGATCGAGCGGAGCGGACGTCTCCCGTCGCCGGTCGACGGCGTGCGCGCCCGGGTCGTGCGGAACCCGGCGTAGACCGCTCCGGCGAAGAAGACGATCGCCGTGACCGCTCCGGCCGCGGTCGTCAGCCAGGCGGAGCGGGGGTACAGCCCCAGCAGCACCAGGTTGCCCGTCATGTTCGCGGTGAAGATGCCGCCGAGCAGGAGGAACGCGAACGCGTCGGTCGCGCCCGAGGCGATCGCCAGCAGCACCAGGGCGAGCCTGAGTCGCGCGGGGCCGGTCAACGCCGTCACGCGCGGCCCTCACCCATGGAGCTGCCGCCAGGTGACGATCTGCTCGCCGCGGAGCTCGTAGCTCCCGAAGCAGCGGAGCCAGTGGCCCTCCCCCGGGTCCGAGCGGAGGTGCAGGGCGTGCTCGGTGAGGACGACGCTGCCGGCGACGGCGATCGTGACGAGGGCGATCCGGATCTCGGTGAACGCCCGGTGGACCTCGTCGCACATCTCGAGGACCCGTGCCCGCCCCGCGATCTCCTGCGAGCTCGACGCGCTGTAGACGACCTCCGGATGCAGGAACGGGATGAGCTGGCGGCTGTCGCGAGCGCTCCACACCTCGAGGAAGTCGCGCACGACCAGCTCGTTCTCGATCATCGCGACGCCCCGCACCGACGCGTCCTGCCAGCTCTCGGCCATGGGTCCTCCCGCCGTCCCCGCACCGACACTCGTCGATGGCGACGAGCCTGCCCGAGAGAGCCCCGGGCGCCTACGCGTCGGATGACCCGATCTCCCCGGCGGCGGGCTCACCGCGCGTGCGCCGTCGCCAGCTCGCCCCAGTGCGTCGTCGCCCGGAGCGAGAGGGCGTCGCGCTTCATCGTCCACACCGGCCCCGTGCGGATGCCCGCCAGCCCGAGGCCGACCGCGGACCGCCCGTGGCGCTTCGTCACCGCGTCGATGGTGGCGCCGAGGCCCTTCGTGTCGAAGGCGGTGTCGAAGATCTCGAGCAGCGCATGGGAGTTCCGCGGCGACAGGTTCGTGAGGATGACGCCGGCCCGCACGTAGCGCGCGCCCTCCCGCAGCCGCGGGCGCAGGGTGCCGATCGCGGCCCTCACCATCGCCACCGGGTCGTCCGTGGGGACGGGGAAGCCGGCCAGGCCGCCGGCGGACTCGTACGGCGCGTCCGCGAACGGCGATGTCGACGCGAACACGCTCATCGTCCTGGTGACCGACTCCTGCGCGCGGAGGCGGTGGGCGGCGCGCTGCGCGTAGACGGAGAGCACCTGCTCCATGTCGCTGATCGTCGTCACGGGAGTGGCGAACGACCGGGAGAAGATCAGCTGGTCGCGGACGGTGCGGGCGGCCTCGAGCGGGATGCAGTCGACGCCGCGCAGCTCGTAGACGGAGCGCTGCAGGACGACCGAGAACTTCTTGCGGATCAGCGCGGGGTCCGCGTCGCGGAGGTCGCGGACGGTGTGGATGGACAGCTCCGCGAGGCGCTTCCCGGTGCGGCCGGCGACTCCCCACAGCTCGGTGACGTGCTGCGAGGCCATGAGCGCGTCGAGCTGCTCGGGCGTGTACCAGTCCGTGTCGCAGACGCCCCCCAGGCGCGGGTGCTTCTTCGCTCCGCCCTTGTTGACGAACTTCGCGAGCGTCTTGCTCGGCCCGAAGCCGACGCAGACGGGAAGCCCGACGTTCTTCGCGACCGCCGCCCGCATCGCCCGGCCGACCTTCGCCCGCTCCGCCACGTCGCCGTCGACGCCGAGGAAGGACTCGTCGATCGAGTACACCTCCTGCCAGGCGGAGTAGCGGCCCAGCAGCTCCATGACGCGCGCGGACAGCTCGCCGTACAGCTCGTAGTTGCTCGATCGGGCGATCACTTCCGGGAGGCGACCGGAGCGGATGAGCGGCTCGATCTGGAACCAGGGGGTGCCGTTCTCGATGCCGAGCTGCTTCACCTCGTCGGAGCGGGCGACCACGCAGCCGTCGTTGTTCGAGAGGACGACGACCGGCCGGCCCGCGAGCCTCGGATCGAACAACCGCTCGCAGGAGACGTAGAACGAGTTCACGTCGACCAGGGCGATGCGCCGCTCAGAGCGCACGGTGCAGCCGGTGGAGGCAGACGGTGACGACGCCCCACACCTGGAGGTCGCTCAGCTCGGCGACGTGGATCGGCGGGTACTCCGGGTTCTCGGCCCGCAGCACCACTCCCCCGGGGTGCAGCTCGAGGCGCTTCACGGTCAGCTCGCCGTCGAGGATCGCGATGACCACGCTCCCGTGCGTCGGCGTGATCGACCGGTCGACCACGAGCTCGTCGCCGTCGCTTATGCCCGCGCCGACCATGCTCTCGCCCGAGACTCGGACGATGAACGTCGACGTCCTGTCGCGGATCAGGTGGTCGTTGAGGTCGAGGGACCCGTCGAAGTAGTCCTGCGCCGGCGACGGGAACCCCGCCGCCACCGCCTCGCTGGTGACGAGGAAGGTGACGGCGACGGCGTCCGAGGCCGGAGTCGCGATGCGTTCCACGACGGTCACGCTCATGGTCGACTCCCTCCTCGTGGTATCGAACGTGTGTTCGAACGCGTCCGAGTGTAGGTCGGGGGCACCGACATTCGGGGGGCGCTCGGCGCCGTCCTCGACCGCCGGCGAGGAGGATCACCGGCGACGCCGCTGGGAGCCCGGAGGAGTGGCGCGTCGGCCGACGCGAGTCCAGCCTCCCTGGAGCCTTCTCCGGCACGATCCGACCTCATCCCCTCGGAAGGAGCCCCTCCCATGCGCGCATCCCGTCCCCTTCCCGGCGACCCCTGGCCGTCGGAGATGGTCATCACGGTCGAGGACAACCCCTCAGCGCTGCTCGAGCTCCTCTGGATCCGCGAGGCGCGGGGCCTCACCCCGGCGGGCGACGGGCCGCCGCCGCTCGAGCGGTCCCCGGAACGGGTCGGGTCGGCGGAGCCCGGCGCCGACGAGCAGCGCGCCTGGCCTCAGCTGTGGCACGACTGCGTCGAGCATCTGGCGGTCGAGACCGGCCCGCTCCTCCGGCAGCTCTCCAGCACCGCCGACGGATCCCCCGAGCGCGCACGCCTCCTCGACCTCGCGCGCGGCCCCGGCTGGCGGGAGCGCTTCGGCGACGACTCCCTCGGAGCGCCTTTCCGCGCCTGGCACGACGAGCTGCGGTCCGCCCGGATGGACGCACGGGACGTCCCTCTGGACGCCGCCCCCGAGCGGCGCTGCCTCGGCTCCCTCGTCCCCGCCTGGGAGGCCGGACTGACGACGGTGGTCACCCTCCCCTGCCGCGGCGAGTACACGCGCGCCGTCTCCGGCTCGGTGCTGCTCCTGACCGACAGCGACCACCGGGACCCGGACCGCTACGCGGCCGCGCTCCGCCGGTTCGCCGACGGCTCTCTGGAGTGACGGGGCACGGATCTCCGGATCGGATGAACGCTCGCGCGCTCCGGACGGTATCCCCCTCCGAGCCGCCGATCTCCGGCGACCGCAAGTCTCGAGGAGTGCACGATGACCAGGAACATCAGAGTCGGTATCGCAGCTGTCGCCGTCGCGGGCGTGATGGCGGTGGCACCCGTGCTCGCCGGTGCGAGCAGCGTCGCTCCCGCCGCGGCGACCAGCGACTCCAGCAGCGCGTCGGACAGGAACCTGATCAACGCGGTCCGCTCCGTGGCGGCGAAGCTGCGGGTCGTCGGACTCTCCGACGGCGGCACGAAGCTCGTGCAGTTCAACCCGACGAAGCCCGGCAAGGTCACGAACGGCGTCGCCGTCACCGGCCTCACCGGCGGCGACACCGCGCTCATCGGCATCGACTACCGGGTCCAGGACGGCGCCCTCTACGGCGTCGGCGACAACGCGGCGAGCGCCGGCGTCTACTCCATCAACCCGTCCACCGGCGTGGCCACTCAGGTGACCCGTCTCACCGTGGCGCTGAGCGGCACCTCCTTCGGCGTCGACTTCAACCCCGCCGCCAACGCGCTGCGCGTGGTCAGCGACACGGGCCAGAACCTCCGTCAGCCGTTCGCCACCGCGGGCGCCGCGACGGTCGCCGACGGCACGCTCAGCTACGCCGCGCCCGCCGTGGCCACCGGTGTCGCCGGGGCCGCGTACACGAACAACGACCTCGACGCGAACAGCGCGACCACCCTGTTCGTCCTCGACACGGCCCTCGACCAGATCGCCATCCAGTCCCCGGCCAACGCCGGCACCCTGGCGCCGACCGGGAAGCTCGGCCTCGACGCAGCGGGTGCGACCGGCTTCGACATCTACTCCGTCCTCCGCAACGGCAGCTCCATCGGCTCGGTCGGCCTCGCCGCCGTCAACGGGTCGCTCTACGAGATCGGACTGCTGAACGGCACGGCGACTCCGCTCGGCGCCATCGGCGCGGACGTCACGGACATCGCCGTCCCGCTCGTCCAGCGCTGACCCGAAAGGCTCCGGCGACCGCGCCCCTGCCGACCGACGCTCCCGGTGAGCGCCGGTCGGCAGGACGCCGGTCGGCAGGACGCTCCGGCGGGCCGCCGGGGCCGAGAGCCCTCGTCGGAAAGTTCACTCAGCTATGCATCACCGTTCACCCACCGATGCGGCGATGAGGAGTGAGATGAGCGTGCCCCTTTCCGGGGTCTCACCTCTCAAGGAGTCCACGACGTGACACGACTGTTCCGCTCCGCGAACCGCGGACGCTCCGCTCTGGCCCTCTCGGCCGCTGCTCTGGTCTGCGCCGCCGCCCTGGCCGCACCCGGCGCCGCCACTGCTGTCGGTGCCGCCGACCTCTCCGCCACCGGCGGAGCCGCCCGCATCTCCCCGGTCGACGCCGACCTCTCCGACTCGCTGCGCGCAGCGGTGAAGGAGCAGGACGCGAAGAACGTCATCCTCCTCATCGGGGACGGCATGGGCGATTCGGAGATCACCGTCGCTCGCAACTACCAGTACGGAGCGGCCGGCCGCTTCCCCGGGATCGACGCCCTGCCGATCACCGGCCAGTACACGACCTACTCGCTCTACCGCGCGGACGACCCGGCGGCGGGTGCCGTCAAGGGCGCCCCGGACTACGTGCCCGACTCCGCCGCCACCGGCAGCGCCTGGGCCACCGGCACCAAGACCTACGACAACGCCATCTCGGTCGACATCGACCAGCAGCGCAAGGACACCCTCCTCGAGATCGCGAAGGCGAACGGCCTGAAGACCGGCAACGTCACCACCGCCGAGATCCAGGACGCCACCCCGGCCGTGCAGGCCGCCCACGTCGACGCCCGCAGCTGCTACGGACCCGACAGCGCGAGCTGCGGCGACGACGCGCTGGAGAACGGCGGACTCGGCTCGATCAGCGAGCAGATCCTCGACACCCGCGCCGACCTGACCCTCGGCGGAGGGTCGGCCAGCTTCGCGCAGGTCGCCCGCGCCGGCGACTGGAGCGGCGAGCCGCTGTTCCAGCAGGCCGCGGAGCGCGGCTTCCAGGTGCTCGGGGACGCCACGACTCCCGCCACCGCCGCGCAGCTCGACGCGCTGACCGTCGCCGACCAGGACGCGCCCGTGCTCGGACTGTTCAACTCCGGCAACCTGCCCGTCCGCTACGCGCCCACCCCCGCGACGGTCGGCGGAGCGGACGCCGCCCCGCAGACCTGCGTCGCGAACCCCGACCGTCCGGCCGAGCAGCCGACGCTCCGCTCCATGACCGAGAAGGCGATCGACCTCCTCGACACGGGCGACAAGGGCTTCTTCCTCCAGGTCGAGGGCGCGAGCATCGACAAGCAGGACCACGCCGCGAACGCGTGCGGCCAGATCGGCGAGACCGTCGACCTCGACGAGGCCGTCCAGGCCGCGCTCGCGTTCGCCGAGGCGGACGGGAACACCCTCGTCATCGTCACCGCCGACCACGCCCACTCCAGCCAGATCGTCGACTCGACCCCGCCGGCCTCGCTCAGCACCGCGCTGAAGACCGCCGACGGCAGCACCATGAAGGTGTCGTACGGCACGGCCGCCGAGGGCGGATCGCAGCAGCACACCGGAACGCAGCTGCGCATCGCCGCCTACGGGCCGGGCGCGGCGAACGTCGCCGGGCTCACCGACCAGACCGACACGTTCTTCACCATCACGAACGCGCTCGGAGTGGACCGCGACATCCGCTCGATGAGCTTCGGAGCCACCGCCGAGCTCTCCGGCTCGTCGTTCACCCCCGGAGCCGACGTCACCCTCACCGCGAAGGGCTTCAACGGGGACACGCAGCTGATCGGCTCCGCGCCCCTCTTCACGGACCGCACCGCGACCCGCGACCTCGCCGGCGGCGGCCTCACCGTCACGGCGAAGGCGCCCACCACGCCCGGCGACTACAGCGTCACGGTGACCGGCGACCAGACCGGCAAGGCGATCACCCTGCCGTTCACCGTCACCGAGCGCCCGAAGTCGAGCACCCCCATCACCGACAAGGTCAAGGACCTCGGCGGGAAGCTGATCGACAAGATCCGCCAGCACTGAGCACTCGTCGGCCCGGCTCCTCTGGAGGAGCGCGGGCCGACGGAGTCGCGGGAAGGGCCGTCCCTCGGGGCGGCCCTTCCTCGCGTCGGGGGGGGTGTCGGCACGACCGGACCGGTGAGCCCGCCTCCGATCAGGACGCGCCGACTCCCGGCGACCGGTCGCGATGCGGCACGGCCCCCGCGCGCTGCACGATCGAGCGGATCAGCGCTTCGAGCAGCAGCGCCGCCCGGCTCGCTGTCAGCGGAGTGGGCTGCCGATCCGACGAACCACTGCGACTCCCCTCGGAGGAACAGCCCGCTGCTCGAAAAGGTCCGGCTCATCAGAGGGAAGCGCGACTCGGCGGTCGGTGCGGTTGATGTAGAAATCGAACCCGCTGCCGTCGATCGTCCGCCGCGAGTGGAAGACGGCGCCGACCATCTCCGACGGGAGCTCGGAGGCCACTCCGGCGGCCTCGAGAAGTTCGGCGACGACATCGAGGAGGTCACCCCCTCGGAGACGGGTCGAGACGTAGGAGGCGCTGCCCGCTCCGGCCGCGCGCCGCGTCACCGCCGGCTCGCCCGCGTGCGGTCCTGTCGCGTAGCGGCGGACCACCCGCGTCTCAGGACTGCGGAGCTGGATCCCCTCGGTCCACAGGGATCCGCGCAGGTCACTCTCCAGCAGGACGTGCTCCTCCTCGAGGAGCGGGTGGAACTCCTCCACTCGGATGCCGAGGAGGTCGCGCAGAGCACCCGGGTAGCCGCTGGCGACGACGTGGTCGTTCTCGTCGGCGATCCCCGAGAAGTACGTGGTGATCAGGTTCCCGCCGCCCTCGACGTAGCCGGTCAGCTCGCGACCTGTCCGCCCGGAGACGAGGTAGAGCATCGGAGCGACGACGACGTCGTACGGGGTCAGGTCGGTGCCCGGGGTGATCACGTCCGCGCGGACGCCCGCGTCGGCGAGCGCGCGCCACCAGTCCAGCGCCTCGCGTCGGTAGCGCAGCAGCGTGCTGGGGTGCGATTCCAGCTCGCTCGCCCACCAGGAGTCCCAGTCGAACAGGACGGCGACCGGGGCCGCCTCGCGCCGGCTCCCCGCCACATCGTCCAGCCGGCGCAGCCGCTCCCCCAGCTGGACGACGTCGCGGAACAGCTGGCTGTCCTCGCCGGCGTGGGGCAGCATCGCGGAGTGGAACTTCTCCGCTCCGGCGACGGACTGCCGCCACTGGAAGTAGCAGACGGCGTCGGCGCCGTAGGCGACGTGGGTGAGGGCGTCGCGCGCCATCTCCCCCGGCTGCTTGGGCTGGTTGACCGGCTGCCAGTTCACCGCGCTGGTCGAGTGCTCCATCAGGAACCAGGGCGATCCCTGCGCGACGCCTGAGGTCAGCGCCGCTGAGAAGGCCAGCTCGTCGAAGGACTGCTCCCCGGCGAAGCGGTAGTGGTCGTTGGAGACGAAGTCGACCTCCCGCGCCCAGTCGTCGTAGGCGGCGTGGTTCTTGCCCTCCATGATCATGAAGTTGGTCGTGACCGGGATGTCGGGGGTGATCCGCCGCAGCACCTCGCGCTCGGCGACGAGGTACTCCTTCAGGGCGTCGGAGGAGAAACGGAGGAAGTCCAGGCGCTGGGTCGGGTTCGGCAGGGCCGCCACCAGACGCGGAGTGAGCACCTCCTCGAACGAGCTGTAGCGCTGCGACCAGAACGCTGTCCCCCACGCCGCGTTGAGGCCGTCGATGCCGGTGTAGCGGTGCTCGAGCCAGGTGCGGAACGCCCGCGTGGCGTCCTCGGAGTGGTCCCAGGCGTTGTGGCAGCCGAGCTCGTTGCTGACATGCCAGGCGACGATCGCGGGGTGGTCCCGGTAGCGCTCGGCGATGCGCTCGACGAGCTCGAGGGCGTGCGCTCGGAAGACCGCCGAGGCGGGACGCCAGTGCTGCCGGCCCCCGGGCGAGAGGATCCTGCCGTCGGCGGTGACGGGGAGGATCTCCGGGTGGGCCAGCGTGAGCCAGGGCGGCGGGGAGGCGGTCGCCGTCGCCAGATCGACTCCGATGCCTCCGGCGTGCAGCAGGTCGAGGACCTCGTCGAGCCAGGCGAAGTCCCACTGGTCGGGGGCGGGCTGGATCTTCGCCCAGGAGAAGATGGCGACGGAGACGACGTCGACCCCGGCCTCCTGCATCAGCCGGACGTCCTCGGCCCAGATCTCGCGCGGCCACTGATCCGGGTTGTAGTCGGCGCCGAAGGAGATGCGCGGGGTGCGCTCCTCGCCGGTGCGGAGCCATCGGTGGTTCATGGGAGCCTCTCGTCGGTGTCCGGGCGCCGTGAAGACGGCGACCGCGGGTCGTGTGGGGTCGGGTCGGGTCGAGCGCGGGTCGAGCGCGATCAGGCGGAGCGCTGGGAGAGCGGGGAGATGACGAGCTCGTCGATCCGCACGTGGCGGGGTGCGTCGACCACGAACATCGCCGAGCGGGCGATATCGGCGGGCGCGAGCATCACCGATCGGGCCGCCGCGCCGGGGACCTCGGGCCGCTGGCGCAGGAAGTCGCTGTCGATGTCCCCGGGGCAGAGGAGTGTCGCGCGGACGCCCGAGTCCGCCTCCTGGTCGTTGAGGGTGCGGACGACCGGCGCGAGCGCCGTCTTCCCGGCGCTGTAGGCGACTCCGGCGCCGGGCGAGGGGCGCCAGCCCGCGATCGAGGAGACCACGACGATCACGCCGGATGCGGCGCGCAGTCCCGGAAGTGCGGCGTCGGCACTGCGGACGACGCCGAGGAGGTTGGTCTGCACGACGCTCGCGAACTCCGCCATCGACTGGTCCGCCCACGCCCGCCGCGGGGTGTTGGCACCGGCGGAGAGAATGACGGCGTCCAGGCGGTCGGTGCCGGTCGCGGCGGCGATCGCCTCGACGCGCTCACGGGCGTCGTCCGTGGCGACGTCGAACGGCAGCTCGAGGGCGGTGCCGCCTGCGGTGCGGACGAGTCCCGCCGTCTCGGACAGCTCGGGCGCCCTGCGCCCCGAGAGGGCGACGGTCCACCCCCGCTCCCCCAGGGCCGTCGCGCAGGCGCGCCCCACTCCGCTTCCGGCTCCTGTCACCCAGGCGACTCGCATCTCCGCGTCCATGAGATCTATAATAAGCAGACTTTTCAGAACGACGGGGGTAGGACATGCTGATGGATCTCACGGATCGGGTCGTCCTGGTGACGGGTGGCGGCCGGGGCATCGGGCGGGCGCTCGCTGAGCGGTTCGCCCTCGAGGGTGCGAAGGTGGCGGCGTTCGACGTCGCCTTCCCGGAGGGCGCGCCCGAGGGCGTCCTCCAGATCGAGGGCGACGTGACCGAGCCCGACTCCGTGGCGAGCGGCGTCGCTCGCGTCGCCGAGGAGTTCGGCGGTATCGATGTCCTGGTCAACAACGCGGGCATCAACGTCGAGGGCCGGGTGGAGGATCTCGATCTGGCCGCCTGGCGCCGCTGCTTCGACGTGAACGTCGGCGGCGTGTTCCTGATGTCGCAGGCGGTGCTTCCGCATGTGAAGGCCTCCGGTCATGGACGCATCCTCAACGCGGCCTCGTTCGCGGCGATCGTCCCCTCGGTGGGCGCGGCCGCCTACGGCGCATCGAAGGCGGCCGTCGTGCAGTTCAGCCGGGTGCTCGCCGGCGAGCTGGGGCCGTGGGGCGTCACGGTCAACGCCTACGCTCCCGGTATGATCCCGAGCGCCATGAACGGTTTCGAGACGATGCCCCAGGCGGCTCAGGACCGGCTGCTCGACACGCTGACCCTCCGCCGCTGGGGCACCGCCGACAGCATCGCCGATCTGCTCGTGTTCCTCGCGAGCGACGCCGCCGACTACATCACGGGCACGCTCATCGACGTGAGCGGCGGAAAGCTCGCCACGCAGCTCCCGCAGCGCGCCTACGAGGGAGTGGTCCCACCCGTCTCATGACTCATCAACGCTCCCTCGTCGACACCATCGGCACCGCCATCGTCGGTGGAGATCCGCCGACGGGCACGGTGCTGAACATCGAGACGCTCACTCGCGAGCACGGCGTCTCGCGGTCGGTGATCCGAGAGGCTCTGCGCATCCTCGAGACGCTCGGGATGATAGTCGCCCGCCAGCGGGTGGGGATCACCGTCCTCGGCCGCGAGCACTGGCAGCTCCTGGATCCGCGGGTCATCGCCTGGCGGTCGCACACGGACGACGCGCAGATCCAGCTCCGCGAGCTCATGCAGCTGCGCACCATCATCGAGCCGGCGGCGGCGGAGCTCGCCGCGGTCCAAGGCACGGAGGAGCAGCTGACCGCGATCGTCCGGGCCGCCGAGGAGATGACCGCGACCTACCGCGACCGGCGCGTCGCCGCGTTCACGCGGGCCGACCTCGACTTCCACTCGGCGATCGTCGTCGCGGCCTCGAGCTCCGTCCTCGCGCAGCTCTCCGACACCGTCCTCGCCGCCCTCCGGCTGCGCTACTCCGGCAGCGTGCCGGTGTTCGACGAGGAGGGCGAGCGGGCCCTGGCCATCCACGTCCGGCTCGCCGACGCGCTCACCGCACGCGACGCCGGAGCAGCGGTCGGCCTCACCCGTGCGCTCGTCGATCAGACCCGGGGCCGCCTGGAGGAGCCCGTGGAGCACCCGGACGACGCGGTCGCGGCGACGCCGGGAGGCGGCGCATGAGCTCCGCCGTCCCCGCCTACTGGGAGGCCGCGGTGTGCATCCCGCCCGTGTCGCATCACGCCGAGGGCCCGCTCTGGGACCCGCGCGGCGACACGCTGATATGGGTCGACCAGTACGCGGGACTCGTCCGCTCCGCGACCCCGGAGGGTACGAGCTTCCTGCTCCGCCCCCCGATCGCCTTCGACGGTCCCGTGGGCGCCGTCGTCGGAGACGTGCGCGGCGGCTGGCTCGTCGCGGCTGCGGACGGCCTGTGGTCCCTCTCCCCAGAGGGCACCGTCTCCCCCGTCGTCGACGTCCTTCCGCGCGACGGCGTGCACCGGCGCATGAACGACGGGAAGGTCGATCCGGCCGGCCGGTTCTGGTTCGGCACGATGGCGATGGACAAGCGCTCGGGCGCCGGCTCCCTCTACGCCCTCGACCAGGGCGTCGTCACGGAGGCGGTCCCCGAGGTCACGATCTCCAACGGTCTGGCCTGGTCCCCAGACGGCGGCACGATGCATTACATCGACACCCCGACCCACCGCATCGACCGGTATCTCACGGAGGGGTCCGCCCTCCGTCGTGACGGATCGCTCGATCTGTCGTCGCGGCCAGGGAGCCCGGACGGCATGACGATCGACGACGAGGGGGCGCTGTGGGTAGCGATGTGGGGTGCTTCGGCAGTGCATCGCTACGACCCCTCCGGCGAGCTGATCGGTGTCGTCCACGTCGACGCCCCGCAGGTCTCCAGCGTGACCTTCGGCGGACCCGATCTGGACACCCTGTTCATCACGACGTCCCGCGAGGACTACTCTCCCGCCGATGCCGCCGCGCACCCTCTCGCCGGAGCGCTGTTCCAGGTGCGGCCGGGAGTCCGCGGCACAGCGGCCGTCCTGTACCGGCCCTGATCGCTCCGCGCCGATCCTCTCCGGTCCCGCGGAGCGCGGCGGCTGTCGCGGGACAGTCGATCGCGCCCTCGACCGCGCAGGAGAGCGCGGCGCGGGGAGGCCCCGCGCCGCGCTCTCGTATCGCTCAGCGACTCCGTATCACTTGTTGACGGAGAAGCCCTGCTGGTCGCCGTACTCGACGAGCTGGTCCTGCCAGTCCATCAGTCCGCTGCCGATGTCCTCGTGGTTGACGAAGGACTGACCGACGGTGTCCGGGAAGACGCTGTTGGCGTAGACCTGGAAGGGCAGGTACTGCCAGCCCGTGCTGACGGTGCGGGACGCTTCGACGAGGATCTCGTTGATCGCCTGCCCGCCGAAGTACTCGGGGGTCTGCGCCAGGAACTCGTCCGACTCGAGGTCGGCGACGGTCGCGGGGAAGCCGCCGGACTGGAGGAAGATGTCGATGCTCTCGTCGTCCGAGTTCAGCCACCGCACGAACGCAGCGGCCAGAGCCTTGTTCTCGCTCTGCTCGAGCACGACCTGTCCGCCGCCGCCGTTCTCCGAGTTGCCGCCCGTGCTGCCGCCGTCGGCGGTGGGCAGGGCTGCGGCGCGCCAGTCGCCCGCGGCCTCGGGCACGGAGGACTCCAGCACGCCGGGCATCCAGGCCCCGCTGAGGAGCGTGGCGATGGTGCCGTCGCCGAGTGCGCGGTACCACTCGTCGCTCCAGCTCGGGATGTCCGGCAAGAGCTCGCCCTCGGTCAGGCGGGACCAGTTCGCGGCGAAGGCCTGAGAGCCCTCGTCCTCGAGGTCGACGGAGATCGTCGTGCCGTCGTCCGCGACCTCGAACGGGCGGCCGCCGGCCTGCCAGATCATGCTCGTCGCGAAGCCGGGGTCGCTTGTGTCGCCGGCGATGTAGGCGTCGGGGTTCGCTGTGTGCAGCTTCTGTGCGGCGGCGTAGTACTCGTCCCAGGTAGTGGGGACCTCGATGCCGTACTGGTCGAAGACGGCCTGGTTGTAGAACATGGCCATGGGGCCGGAGTCCTGCGGCAGGCCGTACAGGCCGCCGCCGATGCTGACCGAGCTCCAGGGACCGGTACTGTACAGATCCTCGAGGTCGGCGAGGCCGTACGGAGTCAGGTCGACGAAGGAGTCGGCCAGCGCGAACTGCGGGATGGCGAAGTACTCGACCTGGGCGACGTCGGGCGCGCCGGAGCCGGCGGTGATCGCGTTCTGCAGCTGCGTGTACTCGGTCGTGCCGGTGCCGACGTTCACGACGTTCACATCGACGTTCGGGTAGGCCTTCTCGAACGCGGCGACCTGCGCCTCGGCGGACGGAGTCCATGTCCAGTAGGTCAGGGCGCCGCCCTCTTCGAGGGCCGCGTCCAGGTCGGCCGCATCGGCGTCCGAGTTCGTCGCGCCGCCGGCGGCGGAGCAGCCGGAGAGCACCAGGCCGAGGGTGAGCGCGGCGCCCGCCAGGGTGCCGAAGCGGCCGAGACGCCGCCTGCTGGTGGAGTGAGTCATGGGAGTTCCTTTCGAGTGACTTCGTTGTACGGGAAGGGAGGGGAGGAAGGAGGTGCGGAGGTTCACTGCTTGACGCTTCCGGCGGTCAGACCCGACTGCCAGTAGCGCTGCAGGAACAGGAACGCGATGACGATCGGGACGATCGTGAGCAGCGAGCCGGTGATCACGAGGTTGTAGATCGGCTGGGCTCCAACGCCGGTCGCCTGCGCGCTCCACTGGCTGAGGCCGACCGTGAGCGGATACCAGGTCGGCTCGCTGAGCATGATGAGCGGCAGGAAGTAGTTGTTCCAGGTGGCGACGACGGTGAGGAGGACGACCGTGACGATGCCCGGGGAGAGCAGTCGCAGCGAGATGGTGAAGAAAGTGCGGAACTCGCTCGACCCGTCCATGCGTGCCGCCTCGAGCAGCTCGGTCGGGACGGCCTCGGTGGCGAAGCTCCAGATGAGGTAGAGCGCGAAGGGGCTCACGAGCGAGGGCAGGATGACCGCCCAGGGCGTGTTCGTCAGTCCCACCTGGCTGAACATCAGGAAGGTCGGCACGGCCAGGGCGGTCCCGGGCACCGCCACCGCCCCGAGGATCAGGGCGAAGACGCCCCGCTTCCCGGGGAAGTCGAACTTGGCGAGTCCGTAGCCGGCGACCGTGGCGAGGAGTGTCGCTCCGCCCGCTCCGACGACGACGTAGAGCAGGGTGTTGGCGAACCACTGCAGGAACACGCCGTCGCGGTAGGTGAGTGTCTCGTAGATGTTCTGGAAGAGCGCGAACTCGCCGCCGAAGCCGAGGCCGAAGGTGGAGAGCAGATCGCTCTGGCTCTTGGTCGCGTTGATGAGGAGCCAGACCAGCGGGACCACTGAGTACACGACGAAGACGACCATCATGACGGCGAGCACGATCGAGCGGCGCGGGCGTCGAGCGCGGGGGCTGGTGCGTGCGTAGGAGACGGTCATCTCAGCGCACCTCGGAGCGCTGTCCGCGCAGCTGCACGATGTAGGCGATAACGGCGGTCAGGAGCCCCATGACGATCGCCACCGTGGCCGAGTAGTTGTACTGCTGGCCTGCGAAGGAGAGGTTGTAGGCGTACATGTTCGGGGTGAAGTAGGTGGAGATCACGTTGGGGGCCAGCACTTTCAGGAGGTTCGGTTCGTTGAAGAGCTGGAAGCTGCCGATGATCGAGAAGATGGTGGCGATCACGACCGCGCTGCGGATGGCCGGCAGCTTGATGCTCCACACCACTCGCAGGCCGCCCGCTCCGTCGAGGTCCGCCGCCTCGTAGATGTCGGCGGGGATGACCTTCAGTGCCGCGTAGAAGATGAGCATGTTGTAGCCCAGGAACTCCCAGGTGACGATGTTGCCGATCGAGCCCAGCACCCACTCCGAGCTGAACGGCTGCAGGATCTCCGCGCCGAGCAGATCGTTGACGCTGCCCGTGAGGCCGAACTGGTTGCCGTAGAGGAAGCCCCAGATCAGTGCTGCCACGACGCCGGGAACCGCGTAGGGCAGGAACAGCAGGATCCGGAACGCGCCTCGGCCGACGAGGTGGGCGCTGTCGATGGCGAGAGCGGCGACGAGGGAGAGCACCAGCATCACCGGAACCTGCACGACGAGGAACAGCGTGACGCGGCCCAGCGACTCCCAGAAGCGCGGGTCCTGCAGGAGGAGGACGTAGTTCTCCACTCCCACGAACGCGTTGCCGCCGACCAGCTGCTGGCGGAACAGGCTGAGGTAGATCGCGTAGACCACCGGCGCGACCAGGACCGCCAGGAACACGAGCATGAACGGGCCGATGAACCCCCAGCCCCGCCAGTCGCGGCGGGCGCGGCGGGCGCTCACCGGTCGGACTGTCGTCAGGGACACCATCGTCGCTCCTCAGTCGTTGAGATTTTTGGTCACGTGACCATCCGGGTCCGGACTCTAGCATGGAGCCATGAGCAACGAGAAGGATCCCCGTGCGACGCCTCCTCCCGCGGCCCCGGTGCGCGCGGACGACCAGGATGTCTGAGGCGCACCGTCCCGGTGCGACGAGGCACAAGGGACCGTCTCAGAGCGACGTCGCCGAGCGGGCGGGGGTGTCGAAGCAGACGGTCTCGCGCGTCGCGAACGGGGCGCCCGAGGTCGACTCCTTCACCCGGGAGAAGGTCCTCCTGAGCATGACCGAGCTCGGCTACCGGCCCAATCGCGCGGCCCGCGCGCTCCGATCGGGCCGGTACCGGAACATCGGCGTGGTGCTCTCGACCCTCTCCTCGTTCGGCAACCGCCGAACCCTCGAGGCGATCTCCGCAGAGGCCAACCGGGCCGGGTACTCTCTCACGCTCATCACCGTGGACGTCTCCAGCCGGGACGAGACGAGCAACGCCTTCTCGGTGCTCGCCGACCAGGCCCTGGACGGCATCATCATCGTGCTCGAGCAGTTCCACTACCGAGACAACCCGGACGTGCACCTCCCGCCAGGCGTTCCCGTCGTCTCCCTGGACGCCAGCCGGGAGACCAGCCATCCCGTGGTCGACTCCGACCAGAGGCACGGCGCACTGCTCGCCACCCAGCATCTACTCGACCTCGGGCACGACACGGTCTGGCACGTCAGCGGACCGAGCGACAGCTTCGCGGCTCTGCGACGGGAGGCCGCCTGGCGGGAGGCGCTGCGTGAGCGCGGCATCGAACCGCCGGCCACCCTCGCCGGCGACTGGTCGACCGGATCGGGGTACCGCGCCGGAGTCACGCTGAGAGAGCGGGATGACGTCACCGCAGTGTTCGCCGCCAACGACCAGATGGCGCTAGGAGTCCTCCTCGCCTACCACGAGGCGGACATCCCCGTGCCCGGCCGGGTCAGCGTCGTGGGGTTCGATGACATCGAGGAGGCCGAGGCCTTCTGGCCCCCTCTGACGACGGTCCGCCAGAAATTGATGGAGGTCGGCCGTGTGAGCGTTCGGACACTCGTCGCGGTCATCGAGGGCCGCGAGGCCGTGGATGCTCGAACGACGGTCTCAACCGAACTGATCGTGCGGCGAAGCACGTCGTCCCCTCCTCCGCGAAATGGCAACGCGACCGATCATCGGGGTGGATGCAGCCGTCGGAGCGGCGATTCGAGGTCGACGGCAGGCGGCCGATCGGCGAGTGACGCGAGATGAGCACACGGCTCATCCGAAGATCCGCGGTGCGGCTGGGTGTGGACCGAGCCGAAGCGCTGGCTTGCGTGGACTCGCTGACCAGCGCGCGCCGTCCGGCTCGGCGGCGATCACGAGGGTGCAGTGGTTGGTCGAGGGGATGTGCACGAGCGCGAACCGACGCCCGTGCGAGAAGCTGCCGGTGAGCGGGGGGGGTCCTGGTGGTCTCCTGCCCGGACGCGGACAGCGACAGTGCGGATCGGCTCAGCATGCTCTCCGCCTGGGACGGCAGCGCGTCCGGATCCGCGGTGGGCGAACGCGGGTGAAGACGCTGAGGGGGGACGACCTGCGCGCCGTCGCCCGATCCCTCTGCTGCGCCGCCTGCGTCGGCGATCAATCCGCGGCTGCTGCGCCGAGCGCCGCCTGCACCGCGCGGATGCTCGATCCGAGCACACCCGAGGTCAGGAGTCCCGGACCGAGCGGGCCGGACGGGTCCTCACCGAGGAGCGGCAGGGTCCGCAGCGCCGCCCGCACCTGCCCGCTCATGTGCCCCAGCTGCCACCGGATCTCGGCCTCGCCGCCCTACCGCGTCGAGGCCAGCCCGACCGCCTTCACTGCGTAGGCGGCGGCGCCGAGCGCGTGAGCTCCCATGTGGGCGACGCCGGACGCCTGTCCCGCCGACCGCGCCGCAGCCTTCGCCGCCGGAGAGATCGCCGACTGCGCCGCACGACCCGCGACGAAGCGGAGCCGGATCTCCCCCGCCGCGTCCGACTCGCCCCGCGAGAAGGCTCGGGCGCGGGCGATGCCGTCCCGTGCCCGGACGTCGTCGGGGGCCTCGGCCTCGAAGAGGGGGAGCACCCTCTCCGCGCAGTCGGCGGCCCACGCGGCGACGAGGCGACGATCGGCTTCGGACAACGACTGCGGGGACATGCCAGCACTCTCGCAGACGGCTCGAGCGTCCGTCCGTCCGGAGCCGCCCGTGGCCGCGGTCGTCGGGGCGGATGTGCCGGTAGTTCCCGCTCATCGGCGCCCGACCCGCGGAGGGGGCGGCTAGAGCACGTCGGCGATCGCGGCGAAGGTCCGGTCGGGGTCCTCGAGCTGCATGTCGTGGTGCACGCCCGCGATCCGGCGCACCTGCCAGCCCCGCTGCTCGAGCCGCGCGGCCAGGGCGTCGGGCAGCACCGCCGGCGACTGGTCGGAGAGCACGATCGTCGACGGGACCGCCGGCGCCTCGACCGGGACCGGGTGGAAGGCGACGTCCCGGAACACGCCGACGGCCATCCGCGCGTCGAACCTCTTCTTCGCGTCATCGAGCAGCGCGCGGATCTCCGGGCTGTAGGCGGCGCGGACCGCGGCGCCCGCCCGCGCCTGTCCGAGCTGGGCGATGCCGAGCGACAGGAGCGGCGCCGCCCAGAACAGCCGTCCGGCGAGGCCACTCGTCGGGAGCGCGAGGGCGAACCCGGGATCGAGGTAGACGGCCCGGCCGGGCGCGAGTCCTGCGACGGCGCGCTGCAGCACCGCGCCGCCGAGCGAGTGGCCGACCACGCTGTGGAGCCCTGCCGGCAGCAACTCGACCAGATCGGCGGCCATGTCGTCGATCCGGTACGACTCCGCCCGGGCGCTCGCGCCGTGCCCGCGCAGGTCGACGGCCGTGACCGTGTAGCGGCCGGTCGCGACGAGCCGCTCGACGAACGGCCCCCAGGTCGCCGCCGACGCACCGAGCCCGTGCACCAGCCCGACGTGTCGCGGTCCGGATCCGGTGGTGATCGTCTGCAGGCGCATCCCCTGATCCTGCCGGAGACGGCGCCTGAGGCGGAGGCGCCGGGCGGATGCGGAGCCTCTGCCGGAGACGGCGCCTGAGGCGGAGGCGCCGGGCGGATGCGGAGCCTGCTGCTGCACCCTCTGCGTCGACGATCGCGCCACATCTCCTGCCATCGAGGTGTGCGCTCTTGACTCCGCCGATGAGCGCTGGGAGGTTCTCCGGATGCGGTGGCACTCCGCCGTCCGCCCGAGCAGCCGGCCGAAGAGAGGACCTCCATGACAGCGACGAGCAGAGCCACGGGAACGGTCGGCCGGACCGCCGTCGTCTTCGGGGCGGCGGGTCTCGTCGTCGGGGCCGTCGTCGGCGGAGCCGCCGTCTTCGGAGCGGGGCTCCTCCTCGACGACTCGAGATCGAGGATCACGATCCGGGACGTCACCCGCGCGGAGCTGGACGGACTCGAGCGCGCTGCCGCTCCGAGCAGGGAGGCCTGCGGAGATCGTCGTGGGTGCGTGGAGGGCGTCGACGGGCCCGGGGCGTCGATCCACCGCTACCACTCCCTCGATCTCGCGCGCCAGGCGACGGTGTACAACACGAGGGACGTCTACCGGTCGGACCGGCTCGTCGTCGAGTTCGAACCGGATCTGGGCCCCGATGAGCGGCACGACCTGATCCAGGTGATCGAAGGGACCTGGACCGGGAGCAGCGACTGACGGGCGTGAAGCGAGCCGCCCGGACGGCGTCGACGAGCGACCGGAGGGCGGGGCCCTCGACTACTCGCTCAGCGCCGATCCTCCTCCGGAATGCCCACCGGACAGGGGCCTCCGCAGGGGGTCCGCTCCGGTGCGGTCCGGGCCTACGCTCGCCCCATGCATCTCCGCACTGTCGCGATGAGGCCTGGCGCCGCCGCTCTCGGGCCGGTCGGCGCGCCCCCACGGACCGCGCTGGACGACGTGCTCGCCCACCTGGTCGCGGCGCTCGCGATCGGATCAGGCCTGCTGCTGGTGCCGACGGGCATCGGCGGAGTGCCGCTGCTCGCCACGGGATCGGCTGGAGCGAGCGCCTTCGACGCCTGGACGCTGATCCGCACCACCGTGGCGCTGCAGGTCGGCATCGCCGTGCTCGCGATCGGCCTCGGCGCCGTCGCGCGGACGCGCGGACCCGCGGGAACCCGAGCGGAGCGCTGGTGCGTGGTCGCCGCGGTGAGCGCCGCGATCGGCGTGGTGCTGCTGGTCGTGCCGCCGGTCTGAGGACCCCCCGGGGAGCGTCGCCCACCGGCTTGTCCGGGTCGCCGCGCCCGCCCGTGACCGGACCGTCACTTCGCGCCGCGCGGCGTGATCGGATCGTTGCAGGATCCGGCACCGGCTGAGGTTCCGCATACGACACACTCAGCGACAGGGGGCGAGCGTCCCCCGCTCATGGGGAAGCCGACCGCGATCAGCGGCTCGGAGGAAGCAGGAATCGTGCGCTCTGCGCGACGACGCCACGGCGTCACCGTCATCACCACTGCGGCACTGCTGGGGGCGCTCGCGTTCCCGTCCGTCGCTCTGGCCACCGAGGTCGTCCCGGACGCCGCCTCGAGTCCTGCACCGGCCGAGCCGGCTCCCACCGCGGAGCCGACCGCGACTCCGGAGCCCACGGCGACGCCGCAGCCGGCCTCGACTCCGGCGCCCACTCCGGCTCCGACCATCGCGCCCGTCGAGAGCGCGCAGTCGCCCCTGGCGATCGCCCTCGACCGCACCACCTACGAAGCGGGCTCGGCGTTCTCCGCGATCCCGTCGGCGGAGGGCTGGGCCGGCGGCCTGGACGTGTCCGGGACCGGTTTCCAGCCCGGCACCGTCGCCGTCGTCGTGCTCCGCGACGGCGACTCGGAGGAGGCCGTCACCACCAGCGTGATCACCGCCTCCGGCGAGCTCCGCCTCCAGGACTGGCTCCCCACCGACGCGGACGGCGTCGCGGTGGACCCCCACCTCCCGCTCCCCGGCGAGACGATCTCCGTCGTCGCGGAGGGACTCGACGCCTCGGGCGCCCGTATCGCCTCCGATGCCGTCGAGCTGACCGTGACGCAGCCCGACACGAGCGTCGTCTTCCAGAACCGGGAGGACGGCGGTTTGCTCCCGGCCGGTGCGGATGTCCAGGTCGGTGAGTTCCGGATCTACGGCGTCGTCGCCTCGTTCCGCGGATTCGACCGCGGCGAGGACGTGTCCGTCACGCTCACCGCGCCCGACGGCAGCACCTCCGCCCTCGTGCCCCCCACGCCGACCCCGCTCTCGGGCGAGGCCTTCGTCCTGCTCGACGCCGACACCATGGCGGACCAGCTGGGCACCTTCTCCGTCACCGCCACGGGAGAGACCAGCGGACGCTCCGTGACGTCGTCGCTCGAGCAGGTCCCCTCGCGCACCGCGATCCGGATCTGGCCCCAGGGGGCTCCGCCCGAGCCCGCCCCGGCGGACGGACAGCCCACCAGCGGTGGCGCACTCCTCGGCTTCGGCGCGGACGAGACCGTCTCGATCGGCGTCTTCTCGACCTCGGGTGCGCGCCAGACGCTCACGGGCGGCGGCTCGAGCCTCGAGGTCGGCGTCGACGCGCTGGGCTGGAGCCTGATCTCCCTCGGCGAGTACCCGCTGCAGGACCCGGCGAGCGAGATCTACTGCGTCATCGCCCGCGGCACGTCGAGCGGTCTCGTGGCGAGCACCTCCTACGACTACACGCTGACGGAGGAGGACCCGATCGCCGGAGAGGCCGACTGCTCCGCCGCGGTCGCCGCCGTCACGGCGCACCCTGCCGGCGCCGGGCCCGCAGTGCACCCGGCCGGCTCCGGACCCGCGGCGCAGACGGGCGGCCACCGCCCCGTCCTCGCCTCGACCGGCGTCTCGACGACCGCGCCGCTCACCCTGGCCGCCTTCGGCATCCTCGGCGGTCTCGCCCTGACGGTGCTCCGCCGCCGCGCGTAGACGGCCACGCACCGCGGACGACGAAGGCGCCCGGGCACACCGCCCGGGCGCCTTCGCGGT
Organism: Rathayibacter sp. AY1C7; assembly: GCF_002931865.1. Taxonomy (NCBI): domain Bacteria; kingdom Bacillati; phylum Actinomycetota; class Actinomycetes; order Micrococcales; family Microbacteriaceae; genus Rathayibacter; species Rathayibacter sp. AY1C7. The sequence continues at coordinate 117,476 of NZ_PSWB01000009.1, forward strand.
CGCGAGACCCGTCGGGTCAGTCGGACGGCACCGCGCAGGTCTCCTCCGCCGCGGTCTGACCCGGAGCGTCGACGGCGACGGGAGCGGGATCCGTCGGAGCCGCGCCGCCGTCCGCGGGCGCCTCCGCCGCGGGCGCCTCCTCCGCCGGAGCGTCGGATGCGAGGGTCACCGGCTGGTCGTTGAGGACGCGGTTCATGAGCTCGGCCCCGACCTCGGCGTTGGGCACGACCTTGCCCGGGTAGTCCGGGTCGTCGAGCGCCGGGTACTGCACGAACACCATCTTCGAGAGGTCGACGTCCTTCAGTGCGAGGGCGAGCGAGATCATCGTCGCCGGGCTCGTGAGCGACGTCGACAGGTGCACGTTCGACGAGGTCGCCTGCGCGAGTCCGTAGAGGGCGGGGATGTTCGAGAGGGTGTCGGCCGAGCGGACGGTGCGCATCAGCGAGGCCAGGTACTGCTGCTGCGACGAGATGCGGCTGAGGTCGCTCTGGTCGCCGACGCCGTGGCGGCTGCGGAGGAACGAGAGGGCCATCGACCCGGAGACGGTGGAGGTGCCGGCGGGCAGGTCGAGGCCCGAGTCGGTGTCGAGGATCGGACCCGTGAGGCAGATCGGGACGCCGCCGACGGCGTTGCTCATCTCGATGACGCCGTTGAAGGACACCCAGCCGGCGTAGGGCACCGTCAGGCCGGTGAACTGCTGCAGGGTGTCGTTGACGCAGGCGAGCCCGCCGTACTGGAACGCGGAGTTGAGCGGGACGCCGGCGGCGGCCTCGGTGACGACGCCCGTCTCGGGGTCGGTGCACGCGGGACGGTCCAGGATCAGGTCGCGCGGGAAGCTGATCACCGTCGCGCTGCGGTGGTCGGCCGAGACGTGGAGCAGGATGTTGACGTCGTTGAGCGTGTCGTCGCGGACGCCGAACGTGTCGCCCTGCGTGGCGTCGTTGTCGGTGCCGACCACCAGGACGTCGAAGCCGCCCTCGACCGCGCCCATCTGCAAGTTCCCGGTGGGAGGAGCGACGCCCAGGTCGACCGCGTTGTCGGCGACGTTCCGGCTGATGCTCACCGTCGCGATCGCCACGAGCGAGGTGGCGCTGACGGCGAGGACGCCGACCACCGCCGCGATCCCGACCACCACTGTCCGCACCCCGGACCGCCGCCGGAGCCGCCCGTGCCGCACCGCGCGCTCGTGAACCCTCATGCGCTCCCACCCCTCGCCCCGCCCGCCCGTTCGCGGACGCAGTCGCTCGCCAGTGTAGGCAGGCCCCCTCCGATGCGGCGCGGAACGGCCCTGCTACCGTCGTGCGCGCATCGAGGAGCGGAGGAGGAGCCGTGGAACGCCGAGTCGTCGATCCCGTCACGCAGATCGAGTGGATCGTCCCGCCGTTCGCGACCGAGGAGGACACCCTCGCCCGCGCGCGGGCCGATCGGGAGGGGCGGCTCGCCGACCTCCGCCTGTACCCGGACCACTGCGCGGAGTATCCGCTCTGGGCGGTCGACGGCCCGATCGACGATCCGGGTGCGATCGGCGTCCCGGAGGCCCTGCACGGACCGCTGCTCCGCTGGCAGGAGCTCTGGGCCGCCGGATGCGACGTGTTCGAGGGCTGGAGGAGCGCCGAGGCGGAGGAGCGCTGGCTCGCCCTCGGCCGGGAGCTGCACACCGAGCTCGAGGCCGCCCTCTGGCTGACGACCCGCGTGCTCGCCTGCTTCTGAGGACTGCTGCTCGGACATCCGCGGGAAAGCCGGCGCAACCCGTCCCCGGACCGGCCCCCGCGTGCCTACCCTGGACGGTGCGCTCTCCTCGTCTTCTGCAGCAGGTCGTCGGCAAGCTCGGCGGGCAGCGACCCGCGGCCCCGGTGAGCCGTCGAGCGCAGCGCGCGCTCCTCGCCGAGCAGACGGTCCGCGGAGTGCTCGAGCTGGCCGTGCGGCTGGGCGAGACGCTGCTCTCGCTGGGGTCCGCGGCAGCCGAGGTGACCGAGACGATCCAGCGGGTGTGCCGCGCCTACGGCATCGAGTGCCAGGTCGACCTCACCTTCACGTCGATCCTGGTCGTGCACGACGGAGGCGACGACTCCCCCAGCGTGAGCGTGCTGCGCGTCGTCCCCTCCCGCAGCGCCGACTACGAGCGGCTCGCCCGCGTGACGGCGCTCGTCACCGCCATCACCGAGGGCTCGCCGGAGGTGCGGGTCGCCGACGCCGTCGACTCCGCCGAGGCCCGCGAGGAGGCCCGCCACCAGTTCGAGGCCGCGCACGACCGGCTCGACGCGATCCTCGTCCAGCCGCACCGCTACCGCCGCGGAGTCGTCACCCTCACGCTCGCGCTGATGGCCGCGGGCGTCGCGCTCCTGCTCGGGGGCGGACCCCTCGTCGTGCTCCTCGCCGCCGCGACGGCCGCCGCGATCGACCTGGTCAACCAGCTGCTCGCCCGCTGGGGCCTGCCCGCCTTCTTCCAGCAGATCGCGGGCGCCGCGCTGGCGACCGGAGTGGCGGTGGTGCTGCTCGCGGTCGTGCCGCGGCTGCCCGTGGAGCTGGCGGTTCTGCCGCCCGCGCTCGTCGTCGCGTCGGGGGTGGTCGTGCTCCTCGCCGGGCTCTCGTTCGTGGGAGCGGCGGACGACGCGATCAACGGGTTCCCGATCACGGCGGGCGGCCGGCTGCTCGAGGTCGGGCTGCTGACGCTGGGCATCGTCGTCGGGATCGCTGTGGTGCTCGACGGCGCGCGCTCGCTCGGGGTCGAGCTGGTGCTGGTCGACTCCTACGCCCGCCCCTGGCCGGCCGCCGTGCAGGTGCTCGGTGCCGGGGTCGCGGCGGGCGCCTGGGCGCTCTCGTCGCACACCCCTCCGCGGCCCGCGCTCATCGCCGCCCTCACCGGAGCCGGTGCGTTCCTCGTCTCAGACTCGCTGACCACCTCGGGCTTCGCGCCGCTCATGGCCAACGCCCTCCCGGCGCTGGCGATCGGCCTGCTCGGCGAGATGCTGGCCGAGCGGATGCGGGTGCCCGCCGTGGTGACGACCGCGTGCGCGATCGTCCCCCTCCTGCCCGGCCTCACCCTCTACCGCGGCGTCCTCGGCCTCACCTCGAACGCCGGCCCGAGCGCCGGGATCGAGCTCCTGCTCCAGGCGGGCATGATCGCGCTGGGCCTCGCCGGCGGAGTCACGCTCGGCCGGATCGCCTACCGCCGCCTGCGCACCCCGATCGTGCGGGCGGTGGCGCCGGTCCGCGCCCGGACCCGCCGGGACCGCGGGATCGAGCAGGCCCTCGCCGCCGACGTCCTCTACCCCGACGGCGCCGAGGCCGGGCAGGCGGACACCGCGCAGGTCGTCACGGCGCCGGGCAGCGGATCCGGCCTCACGGCGTCCGACCCGTCGGCGTCGGCCGCGGTCGACCCCGCACCGCTGCCCGACGAGCCGGCGCCGGCCGCCGAGGAGCCGTTCACCCGCACCGGGATCGTCCCGATCGTCAGCACGATCGGCGTGACGGAGCCGGTGCCGATCGTCACCGGGGAGGATCCGGCCGGCCGGGGCTGACGACAGGGCCTGCTCCCGTGGTCGGCTCCTCGCCGCAGAGGGAGGCGCCGCGCCGGTCAGTCCGCGTGGCCCCGCACGACCGCGGTCCGGCGGGTGTCGATCACGATCACCGAGCCGAGCACGATCAGGGCGAGCGACACCGAGGCGAGCGTGTCGGTCAGCCAGTGGTAGCCGAGGTAGAGCCGGGCGACGATCTGGCCGGCGATCATCCCGAGCGAGAGCGCGAAGCCCCCGATCATCCAGCTCCGGGAGGAGCGGCGGGAGGCGAGGAGGAACGTGGTGATCAGGAAGAAGTCGCTCACGCCGGTGACGTGGCCGGAGGGGAACGAGAAGGTCCCGTCGGGCCCGAGCAGCATGTACTCGACCGGCGGGCGCATCCGCATCACGAGGTGAGCGGCCAGCTGCACGCTGAGCATCCCGACGAGCATGCCGCCGGCCAGGAGGATCGGCCGCCAGAGGTGCCGCGCGAGGACGAACCAGAGCACGAGCACCGCCAGGATGATGACCGGCAGGTAGACCGGCCCGAAGACGGTGGCGAGCGCGTCCATCACGACCGTGCCCTCGGCGGAGCGCTTCTCGCGGAACCACTCGGCGACGACCGGATCGAGGACGGTGAGGCCGGTGCCGCTCGCGACCTGCGCGGTGAAGGCCGCGAAGAGGACGACGCCGACGCCGATGAGGCCGAAGCCGGCCCGGTCGAGGCCGCGGCGCGCCTCCGGGGCCATCACGCGCTCCTCCACGAGGAACCGCTGGTGGAAGCGGGCGCGGCGCGAGAGGGCGGGGGCGGTCATCCGCTCACCCTAGGGCTGCGGAGGCGCCGCCGACCGGGCCGTTCGCTCAGCGTCCTGCCGCGTAGTGCGTCTGGATCTGCTCCGGCGTGAGGACCGTCGAGTACACCGCGGCGTAGCGCAGGCTCCCGCCGAAGTACGAGGAGCCGACGTTCGGCCACTGGCCGCCCAGGCTGTCGTATCCGATCTTCCAGGTGCCCGTCGTGTTCTCGGCCGTGCGGTACGTGCTGTTCGAGGCGACCTTCACGCCGTCGACCCAGAGCGCGATGCCCGCCGTCGGCGAGAGCGTGGAGACGACGTGGTGCCAGAGCCCGTCGTTGACGGCTCGGGTGCTCGTGATGGTCTGCGCGGCGCCGTTGTAGACGCCGAAGACGAGCTTGCCGTCGGCACCGATGTAGGTGTGGCGGTCGTACTGGCCGCCGGGAGCGGTGGCGCCCGCGCTGAAGCTGAAGAGCTTGCCGCCGGCGTTCGTGGTCTTGAACCAGATCTCGGTGCTGAAGGTGCCGGGGTTCCTGATCTCCAGCGGCGTGCTCAGGTACTGGTTGGTGCCGTTCGGCGTCCACGAGCCGCCCGCGTCGCGCGGGCAGGCCTTGGGCGTCGCGGCGGAGCTGACCATCGCGGTCGGGAAGAGGCTGGTGGAGCGGTAGGTGCCCGGGTACTGGCCGGAGTCCGTGTCGGGCGCGGTCGTCGATCCGCTCGGCTGCGCGAGCGTGTAGGCGAAGAGCGCGGCCCCGCGGTCGGCGGCGAGGGCGCCGTCGCAGGTGAAGAACGCGGCGGCGCTGCCGACCGTGTTGGTCGAGTTCAGGATCGAGGCGGTGTACGCGCCGGAGGTGGCAGGGGCGGTGAGCAGCACGGCGGCCAGGGCGGCGGCGGCGAGGGCGGCGACGACAGACCTCGGGCGGGCGAGGAGGGTACGCAGCCGCGCGGCCGGCGAGGCGGCGGAGAGGCGGTGCCGGCTCATGCCGTCTCCTCCTCGCGGGCGGCGCGGCGGCCTCGCTCGGCGGTCCGCTCCGGCTCGCCGGGGAGGCCGACGAAGACCGTGTAGAGCACCGGGATCGCGCAGAGCAGGACGAAGAGGACCCAGCCCCAGAACGGCAGGTGCAGAGCGGAGGAGAGGGCGTAGGCGTCTCCGTCGTGCGCCGGGATCTGCAGGCGGCCGACCTGTCCGGAGACCAGGTCGACGGGGTCGGCGCCCTCGGCGCTCACGCGGATGGGGAGGACGCCCGTCGAGACGAGCGTGGCGTTCGTCGTGCCGCTGTCGACCGTGGCCTCGAGGACGACGATGCCGACCAGCGGGCGGAGCACGAAGACGGTGACGGACGCGACGAGCGAGAGGCCGAGGATCCGCATCGACGCCCGCTGGGTGGGCGAGGCGATGAAGCGGGTGAGCAGCTGCACGAGGACGGCGCCGATGATCAGCAGCGGCAGGCCGCGCACGAGCCAGCCGAGCACCGGCAGCGCCGTGGTGACGACTCCGATGAGCTGGTCCTGGCCGGTGGCCCACGGATCGACGGCGCCGTTGATGTCGCCCTGGGTGCGGAGCGTGCCGTCGTCGGCGATCTCGACGACCCGGTGGGTGTAGGTCTCGTCGGGCGTGGTGGTGGGGTGGAAGCTGACCGCGTCGCCGACCCGGACGTCCTCGAGGGCCGTCGGCTCGGTGAGGACGAGGGTGCCGACCGGGGCGGCCGTGCCCATGGAGGGCGTCTGCACGATGAACCAGCGTCCGCCGGACGCGTGGAACAGGAGCGCCGCCGCGACCAGGACGGCCAGCAGAGCGGTCGTCGTCCCGATCAGGGCGGTGCGGAGGAGGGACCACCTCCGCATGTCCGTCCTCCACACTACCTTAATCCAGACGACGACATCTCTCCTAGTCGTCCTGCCCGC